>NZ_JBANSN010000012.1:0-137363 GCF_037070215.1 Vreelandella arctica
AGCATTGCCCGATGATGGACAGCCCGGCGTGGCTGGTGAGGGTGCGGCGACTGGCGCGGAACTTTATGTTGGGCATGGCACTGTCTGGGTGAATGGCGATAATGGCTATATTGCCATGCAGGTCAGTGGGTTAGAAGTGCTTCCGGGGGCCGGTCTCACGGATTCAGGAAATAGAGAATGGCATCGCTTTGGGTTGGCGTTTTAATCGTATAAAGATTGGGCAGTAGCGCCCAGCCAAGTGATTCAGCAAAAGCGAGGACATCCAACGAGTAAGCCTTCGCCCCTTCTGTAATGGCATGTTCACCATGGAAAACACCCACTACATAGAGTAAAAATAACGCAACGCCTAGCGCTAAAATCGTCGCTTTCCAACGCTTCTCAGATAGTAATAAAGCACCTACTAACGTTAACGCCATAGCAGCAAGATAGGCATGGCTCCAAACGGCAAAGGTCAACGCCAGAACAAACTCCCAACGACGGCGAAAGGAATTTCCCTCTTCACCCAGAGGCACACAGCACATTGCCCAAAGAACCACCCAATAGCTGCTAAGCGCTATATGCTGGCCACCAATCATGCGAACGGGCATCATCAAACTGAATAACAAACAGAGAGTAATCAACCAGCTAGTCCACGCCTGTTTCGAAAGCAGGCAAGCCAATCGTCGCGCCATTACCGCAAACATCACCACATTGATCAATGTAAGCCAGTGAAAGTTGATAAACACACCACTCACTTGCCGCACCAGCTTGGCAAACATCGCTAGCCAAGGGCCACCATCACTGAAAAATATATTAACCCCCCCGAAATGCGGGTTAGCACCTAACGGCCAGTGCCAACGATCCTTCACAAACAGTTCGAACGCTGCTGCAGCGTTGGCATAATCGGTGTCAATCACCAGCCCCCCCGCAAGAACAGCAAGGGGGTTGCCTGCAATCAGCGCAAACGCCACCACGCCTAATAGGCACGTTATTAGCAGGTCGAATGTTCTATTCAATGGCACAACATTTCTCACTCATTGCTGGATAGTGTCGCGACGGTGGCACCATCGCTGTTAAAACAAACCGCCTGTGAATAATCGCAAACTTTGTCGGCCAGCTCGCTATCAGTCATCACATACAATGTGGAAGGCAATAATTCACCACGGCTAACTTGCGCGACATATGAACGGTTAGCTATCTCTAATGCCTCCGAATTACTTCGCGCAAAGTAAGCCACATTAATGCTCACATCATTATGAGCAGCCAACCATAAGTAAGGTTTCAGCCGCTCCATATTGCCACCCGGCAAGAAATAGATCGCATCGCTTTGATCTACCAAAGCAGCCAAGCGTGGATCTTCCAAAGTGGCATAAGGGAACGAGGAGCGCGTATCAGCCACGCGACTGCTCAAGCCATCACGTATAAAATCATTCAACGGTTTAAGATCAGACCACTGCACCCAAATCGCTATGATTAATACTACTATGCCCATTCGCGCACTCATGAAGCGCGCCGTTAACCACAGGGCAGCTAATAGCAACGCATAGAAAAGCGGCCACACTAAGCGTCCACTTGAGCGCAAATACTGCGTAATTAACTGAGTCCAATCGGGGTAAGGAATATCCCATACCAAGCGCCCAATTACCCATCGGTCGCCTAGCGCGAACACAAAAAGCATGACCAATGCTACAAATAGTGTCGCATGCTCGCGAGATACGCCACTCACTGCACTAACGGGCATGCGGCGCAGCGCTACTGTCACGGCCGATAAGCCCCAGGCCAGCATGCCCAGCCCGGCGTAGGCCTGCCCTTCATATTGCCCGGCAATAGGCGAAAGCCACCCAGGAAGTACCCTTGAACCGCTAAATAACTCCGTACCTGCCAAAAACCACGCTTCAGAGCGCGGATTAATAAATGTCATCCACTCCGCGGAGAAGTAACCAAATCCCGTTTCACGACCAACATCCAAACCGTACTGGAAATACCCCAACGCCAACATAACAAACAATACTAACGCTACGTTCATTACCGCCACGGTACACAGTCTGCCGAGCTGCGCCATCTGCCGGTGGGTAAATGCTCTTTGCGCCGAAGCTGTCCAGGCAGCCGCCCAAATAACGCCAACCATGAAAAAAAGATAAAAATGAATGGATACTGCTGCCAGTAGCAAGCCTAACCATGCCAACTCACGAGCCCAACCTGAGCGCGGTAATAACGCCATACCCAGAGCCGCCAGTACCAACCAGTGCGCGGTTAATGCCTCGTGCCCATGAGCACCAATGCCCCGCATGATAACGATTGGCGAAAGCACAATTAAGATCGCAAATAGAAACGAAAGTAATGGCTTGGCGCCCAGACGTTGAGCTACCCAAGCGCCTACCAATGCATTCAACATACTGTTGAAAAGCATCACCAAGCCCTGGTATTGAAACGGCATTGGCAACCATGCTGACACCAGCTTCAAAGGCAGTGCCAGCAGCGGGATAGCATCCATAAACACAATACTGGCATCGATCGTTGTGCCAAAACGTGGTAGTGCCCCCAGCGGCCAGCGCCACTCATCGTGACGAAATGCCTCCCAGCCTATGTAGTGCTGAAATGGATCTCCCTCTAGCAGCAACCAACGAACACTCGCAGGGTTGATGACACCCCAGCCATATAACCAAAAAGCGAATACCCCACCGCCCAGCGCCGCCGCCAACAAAGCCCCTGCTTGGCGTACGGCTAATGAAGGAGCCACCCAGCCATCGTCCGCTAAACGCATCGGTTACTCGTCCTCTACCTTGGACTGCACTACCCGACGCACGATATAGCGTGGTCGCTGTTTGCTTTCGGTATAAATCCTGCCGATGTACTCACCCAACACACCAATGCCGATTAGCTGTATCCCACCCAAAAAAAGTATGGTCGACATCAACGATGGATAGCCAGGTACAGGATTACCGGTGGTGAGTTTTTCAATAATCAGCAATGCTGCATAAACAAACGCAAACGTCGCCACCCCAAAGCCCAAATAGGTCCAAACACGCAAAGGTACCGTACTGAACGACGTGATTCCTTCCAACGCCAAGTTCCACAGCTTCCAACCGTTGAATTTAGTCTCACCGGCAACCCGCTCAGCACGGGTGTATGTGATGACCTCTGTATTGAAACCAACCCAAGAGAGCACCCCTTTCATAAATAGCTTTCGCTCAGGCAATGTTAAAATAGCATCGACTACATGACGCGCCATCAACCTAAAGTCGCCAACATTGGGCTCAATCTTGGGATCACTAATCCAGTTATGTAGCTGGTAAAACATTTCAGCTGAACGTCGCTTTAAATAGCTATCGCTACGGCGATCTGTGCGTTTTGCCAGCACCACCTCTGCTCCAGCTTTCCAGCGCTCCACCATCACGGGGATCACCTCAATGGGATCCTGCAGATCAACGTCAATCGGAATGACCGCATCTCCCGTTGCGTGCTCCAAACCGGCAAATAGCGCTGGCTCTTTGCCAAAATTTCGCGAAAAGTCTACCAGTACCACTAAAGGATCTTTTTCAGCCAACGCCTCGGCGATGCGCGCTGTAGCGTCGCGACTACCGTCGTTAACGAACACTATCTCCACGTCATAACCGGAAAGGGCCTGGCTTTCCCGCACAGCGTAATAAAACAGCGTAATTGCCGCCTCTTCGTTATAAACAGGCACGACGAGAGAGAGTTTCATTACGATCTCCGAAAAACAAACCATTGAGAAAACAGAAAGCCCACCACCAAACTTAGGCCAGAAAACACCACCAGTGTCACTAGCGGGAAGAGCTGCAACTGGTCTGCAACAGCGCCCACTAGCACACTTAAACAGCCCATAAACAGCACGAACATGGCATAACGCCCAGGTGTCGCCCGCGCTTGAAATGTGACTTTTGCATTGGCAAAAAATGAAAAAGTCACTGCTACCAAAAAAGCCATCCCGTTGCTCGCCCATTGACTGAGCCCAAGCCCCTGTAATGCCAAGAAAAGCGCCCAATGAATAGCGGTGTTAACGACCCCGACGCTGAGATAACGTGTAAAGCGCGCCCGCATATCGAACCCACCTATTAGCAAAAGCGCGCAGTTTAGCATGCTTAAACGGCTTTTCGTCTCGACATCCACTCCAAAATTGGTAACAGCGTCTTGCCCATCTTCACTTACGTTCTGTTAGCAACCACTCCCCTACAACCACAATCAGAAACAAAAAAAAACAATTATAACTAAGTTAATGTTGCTTTTATTTTGTAGTTCATTAAATTGAGAAAGCTAAAAAAATTAATTAGATCAACCTCCTTACCGTAGTGCTTATGCTTTCTCTTTGGAGAGAGTTGCCAGTGATTACGTACTCAATTAACGGAAATAATGTAAGGCAAAGGGAATCATGACAGCAAAAGAAAATATCCAACTGCTATATCTTACTTACTTTAACCGCGCTGCAGACCAGTCAGGCCTCACCTACTGGCAGGAACGCTTAGAAGCTGGTGAAAGCATCGCCTCACTGCATCAGGTATTTGCTAATCCGGACGTGCCGGAAATCAGTGCGCTTTACACCGATGTCAATAGCGCAGAAAGCTATATCAGTACAGTTTATCGCAACTTGCTCAACCGTGACCCTGATGCGAATGGCCTCGACTATTGGAGTGAGCGGATACAAGCAACGCTAGACCAAGGAACCCCGCTAGAAAGCGCAGGGCTTGCCATGCTAGCAGCATTTATGAATGCCGCGGGTGGCAACACAGGGGTCGACGCAGACACGCTAGCGGCCAAGCTTGTCATCGCTGAAACGATCACCGAAATCACCAGCGAAACACCTGAAAAGATCGCTGAGCTTTCACAGCAATACCTCGCCACCCCTGAGCTACATAGTTTTAATGAAAATGAGCTTAGTAGTCTGACGTCGCAAATCAAAGCCTCAGCACAACAGGAAACAGAAGGCTCTACGGGTGGAAGCAGCGGCGGGACAGATCAGACACCGCCTGCAATGGTGGCCGCTGAGCTTTTGGGAAATGGTGAAAGTATCACTATCAGCTACTCAGAACTTCTTACCGGCTCACCGAACCCGAGTAGCTTTACCCTAGGCAGCTTAGCAAATGTGACCGCTGTTCAAATCAACGGTAACAGCCTTGAATTGACACTAGACCGTCCCGTTTCTTCTGATGCTGAAATCACCATAAGCTATGACGCTAACACCCAAGGTTCCTTAGCTGATACATCAGGTAATGCGGCACTGAACCGCCCCGGCTTTACCGGAGACTCCATATCTTGAGAGGATGGAGTTATGAACTCACCAAAACGATATTCCCCAGAAGTCCGGGAGCGAGCTGTTCGATTAGTCCTTGAACAGCAAGGCGAATACCCGTCCAAGTGGGCGGCGATCTGCTCCATTGCCAGCAAGTTCGGCTGTACACCAGAGACTTTGAGAGCCTGGTGCAAACGCACAGAACTCACGCAGGAAAACAGCTCGGTTAACCTGCCTGAAAATGAACGACTCAAGCAGCTAGAGCGTGAAAACGTCGAATTGAAGCGCGCTAATGAAATTCTCCGTAAGGCGGCTGCTTTTTTCGCCCAGGCGGAGCTCGACCGCAAACCCAATTGATGGTGTCATTTATCGACGAGCATCGTGCTCAGTTCGGGGTCGAGTCGATTTGTAGTCAACTGCCAATCGCCCCATCGACGTATTACCACCACAAGGCACTTGAAGCTGATCCTGAACGGCGGGCAGACCGGTATCGACAGGATGCGTTTCTTACCGCTGAGATTCAGCGCGTGTGGGAAGAAAACTTCTGCGTCTACGGTGCCCGTAAGGTCTGGCGGCAACTCCGCCGTGAAGGCGTTAATGTTGCTCGTTGCACTGTAGAACGGCTCATGCGCCGCCTAGGAATTCGCGGCGTGGTGCGAGGCCAACGCCCCTTCACGACCCTCAGTGATCCCGGCCAGAAACGGGCACCTGATTTAGTGAAACGTGACTTTACGGCTATGCGTCCTAATCAGCTTTGGGTAGCCGATTTTACCTATGTCGCTACCTGGTCTGGCTTCGTTTACGTTGCGTTCGTTATCGATGTTTATGCACGCTGTATCGTGGGTTGGCGTGTAGCGACGTCGATGAGAACAGCACTGGTGCTGGACGCTCTGGAGCAAGCTCTGTGGGCACGAAAATACAGACCAGGGTTGATCCACCATAGTGATAGGGGAAGCCAATATCTCTCGATCCGCTACACCGAGCGTATGGCTGACGAGGGTATCAATGCCTCAGTTGGCACCACCGGCGACTCCTACGACAATGCGCTGGCCGAGACCATAATCGGCTTGTTCAAAACGGAGGTGATCCATCATCGTGGCCCATGGAGGGGACTGGATACCGTTGAGTATGCCACGCTGGAGTGGGTTGACTGGTACAACAATCGCCGACTGCTGGAACCCATCGGAAACGTTCCACCAGCAGAACGAGAAAGGACGTATTATCGTCAATTGGAGGAGTCGGGTGAAGCTGCCTGACTCAAACAAACCGGTCTTCGGAATAACCGGGGCGGTTCACCCATCACAGTTAGAGAGAATCGGCACCACTTCTCTTTTCATTAAAAAACAAACCAAACGGTTGTCTTAGTCTGCGTGCTTGTGAGTGTCACATCCCATGTGAGATTCAGCGTACATCATCACCGCCAACGAAGCATCGCCGTTCATCCTTACCTTCCAGTAGGGAATTTATTCATCTCCCACCCCCTCTTTTCAGCTACCCTCCCCTAATAAAAAAATGGTAAAGTCCACTTTGCTAAATTACTAAAAACACTGCGATTTCAGCAGGTGGCGACAAGGGCAATGGGCGATGAGCATGTTTTCAACGGGACTAAGCGGGCTAAATGCAGCACAAAATGCCCTTAACTCCACCAGTAACAATATCAGCAACGTTTACACGCCAGGCTTCAACCGGGAAGTGACGGTACTGGGTGAAAAATCGTCGGGCAGTGGCGGCGTTCAGGTCAATGATACCGAACGCCAGTTCAATCACTATGTGGCCGATCAGCTCAATAATGCACGTACCCAATCCAGCGCGTTGGAAAAATATTCCCAGCAGATAGAGCAAATCGACAACCTGCTCGCCGACCGCGAAGCGGGCCTTGCACCGCTGATGCAAACCTTCTTTTCCAGCCTAGAAGACCTGGCCAGCGCCCCTTCAGACCCAGCTGCTCGCCAAGGCGTCATCGGCACTGCCCAAACGCTTAGTGCCCAGTTCCGCTCGTTTGATGGCTATCTGCAAGATATGCAGAGCAACCTCAACAGCGAGATCAAAGACGAAATTACCCAGGTCAATAACACCACCCAGCAAATTGCCGGGCTTAATCGTGAAATTGCACTGGCACGCGCACGTAACGGCGAAGCGCCCAATAGCCTGCTCAACCAGCGCGACCATATGATCGCCGAGTTAAACGAGCGCCTGGACGTACGGCTTAACATTCAAGATGGAAAAACCTACAACATTAGCCTGCCCAATGGCCAACCGTTGGTTACCAATACTGACGCCTTCTCGCTGCGCCCGGTGGCGTCCGGGACCGACCCCCAGCGCACCGTTATCGGCTACCGGGATGGGGGTGGAAACGTCGTGCCACTAGACGAAGAATTGATTACCGGTGGCAGCTTGGGCGGGCTAATGCGCTTTCGTCAGGAAGCATTAGACAAAAGCCAAAACCAAATTGGCCAACTCGCCGTCTCGCTAACTACCGCCTTTAACGAAGTACACAAGCAAGGCATTGATTTAAGCGGCCAACAAGGGCAAGACTTTTACTCCATTGGCGCCCCCCAAGCCTATAGCGGCAAAGACAACAGCGCAGAAGTAGGCACGATTAGCTTTGACGCAACACTCGTAGAAGACGTGCGCGCCACCGACTATCAGGTACGTTACGACGGTAGCGACTTTAGCGTTACCCGGCACGATAACGGCGAGGAAGTGGATGCTGAGTGGGATGGCAATACGCTCTCCTTTGGCGGCATTGACCTCACGCTGGCCGGCTCCCCATCGGCGGGTGATACGTTTAACGTGCAACCCGTGCGCCGCGCCGCAGCAGATATGGACGTACTGATCAACGACCTGGATAAGGTTGCTGCAGCCCTCGGCCCGGTGCGCCCCATGCCCTACTCCACGGTGGATTTTCAATCGCAAAGCACCACGCGTCTGGGTCAAACAGAGAGTTTTGCCAGTAAATTTGCCACAGGAAGTAAATTGACTGGAGAACCTTCAGGCATTAAGCCATTTGCCTTTATTCCTGTTGGCGCCAAAAATGTTGAAATACACCTCTATGATTTGGGGGCGGATGATGACATCCAGCTCTTCACCCGAGATGGTAAACACCTCGTCGGTACTCCCATCACGGGAAGTGATGCTGACCATACATGGACGAGTAATAACATTGCTTCTGTAGGTGACCTTGAATCACAAGTGTTCACTTTAGCCCGCGGGTTTCCTGAGGGCACGACTTACAGTAATGAAGAACTGCTTTTTCACAAAGGCACTGAATTTTCAAGTGACCTTGCCGATGGTGTGCCCTCCAGCTACAACAGTATGACCTTTACTTATACCGGTGATGCGGATCATTTTGACAGTGAAGGCACTATTAATGACGGCAGCAGCTCTCTCGACGGCATGAATGAAAAGTTAAATATCGACACGGTTACTGAACCACTCTTCGTGCTGGTATCGGGAAACGGTTACTTCAACATCACCGCCACTTGGGATGAAATGCCCGGCATACCGGGTAGCAGCAGTGTTACTCCAGACAACACCCCCATTGGCCGCGTGCAGAGCCAGCTTGAAGTTAGCGATGTTGAGGTATCCCCAGCGTTTAAACAGATGGATGCCAACTACCAGCCGCCCAGCTTTGCGATTAAAGCCGCTGACGACGGCGCACTCACCTTAGGGCTCTTCGGGGCGGATAGCAGCAACAACCTGTTTGTTTCCCCAGATGCAGGCTCGGTGCCCAGCTCCCCACCGCCGGAAGGCATTTACAGCGTCTTTAAAGAAGACGGCACTGAAATCGACAATGTGCTCTCGGTGAATACCGGTACAGGCGACACCTTAGCGGTTGGTGAGCGCCTCACAATTAAAGACGATGCCACGGGCAATACCATCCTCAGCTTCACCATCGACGAGCTGCCCAGTAACGGCACCACCAGCGGCGTTACTTTTACAGGCCTATCAGGCTCTACCGGCCCCGGCGACAACCGCAACGCGCTTGCCTTACAGAACTTACAAAGCGAAGTGACGGTGGGGGCAAGCGCCACCTTCAGCGGTGCCTATGGCACCATGGTTAGTGATGTCGGGAATCGCACCAACATCACCCAGGTAAACCTGGATGCGCGACAAGGGCTAACCGATCAGCTGCGCGCAGTACAACAGTCCGAGTCGGGCGTTAACTTAGATGAAGAAGCCGCGAACCTAATACGTTACCAGCAGTTTTACCAAGCCAACGCCCGCGTGATTGATACCGCCTCGAGCCTCTTCGACACCATCCTTGGCCTAAGGAGCTAAACAACTAGATCAACGCCCAATAGCTACCCACTATGGTTCCAATCATTTGAAACCTAACATAGTTTCAGGGATGCAATAACCCCATCTCATGCAAGCGAGCCACGGCATCTGGTGATAAAGCAGCGCTAAACTCATCCGTGGTCACGAATACCATCAATGCCCCCTTTGGCACTTGCGCTAACGTATTTATTAATGCCTCACTATCACTCAGATCACCATGGGTGTCGAAACGATAGCGTTGCTCATCACCGGAAGGCGTTTTGACCCAGAGATTAATACCTCGTTGCAATGTCATAAGATGCTTTCCGTCGCGTCGTAGATAGGCGTTTTCCCAATTCTTTGCAAGGAATCCACCAGTCGCACGCACGTCCAGCTCCGACCCATCATCCAACAGCATCATTAGTCGCGATACGCTCTCCCACCCCCCCCCGGCGATAGATAATCCGCTAGAACCCGTTCATCCTTAATGGCTGCCGCCACCCATGCACTGCGGTATTCTGGCTGTGATGAGGATAAAGGCTCCCGTATATCAAACTCGGGCTGCAATATATTGGCCTGCCAAGCAGGCACAATGATCTCTGGTAGCAGGCGGCGTCGATCATTGAGCCCTTTCCATTCAATAAATGCATGACCGGGCAAGGGTATCGCTTTCGCTAATACAGCCATCTCGCGCGCGGATGATGAAACAACCTCCCCACCGGCGCTTTTCAGACGAAGATGCTGCAACAACTCACGGGTAAACTCATGGTCACTGGGCGAGCTCAGAAAGGGCTCTAGGTCACTAAGCGACAAGTCGTAGGTGTTTTTGCCCTGAAGTACCATTGCTGGCCAGCTTATACCTTGGCCTTTCCCCGCTAACAAACATAGCTCTGCCTTACCCGAGTCTAGAGCCCCCCCTTCAACCAGCGTTTCTGGCAATACGTTACATTTATCTACCCATACAAAACTTATGGCGTCCTTAGCACTCTCCAAGACATCCAGCAGCTGGTTGGCCCTGAGTGTCTGATCTAGGCGCAAATTGTCCTGAAACGTCATCATTGCTGGAAGCGCCACCTCATGCGTACCAATGAGCGCCCTCTCTGCTGCGAGTTCAACTTTCAGCCCTTTGTTAAGGCTGGGGTATTGCCACAGGTGTCGCACTGTAGCAAAGCGCTCGCGTATCGCTGTTTTCGGTTCAGCGTGGGCTTCCATAAACGTTTCACCTTGCGCAAGTAGATTACGTCCATACCCCAGCGCCGGGATATCAAACCCCATTTGGTGCAATAGTGTCGCTCCTACATCCATTAGAGATGATGGCCGTGCAACGTTTATGCCTTCCGGCAATTCCTCAGTATTTATGCTGGGCATCATGAGCAGATTGTGGCGCGGTTTCTGGGCAAGGACATCCGACGCAGAGTTAGGCAAGGCAAGATGATCAGACATCACCACCACTAGCGTTTCATCGGCATTTTCAGCACTAAGCACATAATCAACGAACTCAGCTAGCAACTGGTCACTGCAATGCACGGCATTAAGGATAGGATTGTCGCCATTTCCATAAGGTATATCTCGGCAGCGTTGTGAGACATGCCCTTTGGGGTGATGGGTATCAAGCGTAAGAAGCGATAAAGCAAAGGGCTGAGAGTCGCCCGCCAAGCTATCGAAGCGGGTTTTCGCCATCTCAAGCAATGAATCGTCGTAGAGCCCCCACTGATTTACATAGCGGGGCTCATCTAGCCTTAATTCGAGTTGCTCGCGGCCCTCCACATGCCACGCGCCATGACTCTCATAGAAGAGATTCTTATCCGCAAAGGAACTATCCGCTCCCCCCATATAATGGAGTTGGTAGCCATGCTGACTAAGAATATCCCCCATGCAATGGGCTTCGGAAAGGAATTGTTCCGTGCTCACATTGGCATTTCGCGTATTACTGGCGGTGACCAATGGCACGCCACATTGGCTAGCTACCATGCCGCCGATGGTCCAGGTCATACCGGGCAGAGATTCCACTCGGGAGAATGACAGACTCTTTTCACGCATGGCGCTAAGGCGTGGCATCAGCCCAGGGAAGCGATCAGCATCAAAGTAGCTCGCCTCCAGCGATTCTGCATAGATCAAGACGAGGTTTTTGGGCTTAGTGGTCTCGTCTATAAGGCCCACCTCCCTTGGATACACTAGGTCATCAGGCAGCGCTGTCACAGGCACTTCGGCAAGATACACCTGTGTAACCTTATAAGCCCCCATGAGCCCCGGGTTAATGCCAAGTGCGCCAACCAGCACCACTATCGCTAATGACGCGGATAACCGTCCAGAATGCAACCGCATCGCCAAGTGGTAGCAGTACACACCATAAGCCACAGCCGCGAACAACAACCCGATTATCAATACGATGGTAAAGTGATATTCTCCAAACCCCGCGCCTTCCAGACCAACAATCAAATGGTAAAGCACTGCTTCATTGATACCGCTTCCCGCCAGCCGCAGCGATCCAATATGAGCAACCGACACCACCGCCAGCAACAGCCCCAGCACAGCGGCCACCAAGGCAAACGCCTTATGGCGCAAGAACATCCAGCACGCCAAAAGGTACATCATTAAAGAGAGAAGCAACCAACCAACACCCATATAACACAACCTGAAGAAGAAAAGACCATGCATCAGCAACTGACGCCACCCACGAAGCCACACCACCGCAATCACTAGCGGGCAAGGCCGACGCTCGTCAGCGACCCCGCCACAACGAACATGTCGTTTAGGTTACCAGAATATGACAGTGACTTGTCTGCCTATAAGGGAAATAATCAATCAGGAGCTATCACACACGTGGTTGGGACTATTACCCAACAACTTCAGGAAGGAACTTGCTTTTCATCAAAATAAAGATTACATCGTTTACCCAACCATTGAGCTATTCCATGCCGTCCTCAGACCCAAGCCGTTTCGACAATTTCGCCTTCACTAGGCCTATTTCATTTCCCTTCAAGTTTGTCAAGGGGCTCGCAACTAGCCGCATCCCTTCCTTGGGTAGTTCTTCACTCAAGGCGTGCACATAGGAGGTATTTGCCGCCCGATAGATCGCCAACTGATACCTCAGTCTAGCGATCTATGTGTTAGTGACACTCAAATGCCAAAGCACTCCTATTTCTACCACTAGCGATTTACCAGCTTCGCGGCACGATGGATTTCGTGTCGATTCACTTTCCAATTTTCCAACTTGTCAGAACTGAAACCTAGGTACAGCGTTTACTCAACATAATCTGGCCCAGTGACAGGCGCCCATTGCTGGTAAGCCAAGACTTCGTAGTCGGCACCCGCTTCAATCAGGTCGTAACAGCTGCGAAAGCCCCAAGCTGGTTATCAGCAGTAGGATCTTCAATGTTTAACTGACGCGTTTTTCTTGGCATCGGTCTTTTGCGTCTTCGATAGCTCTTCACTCAACGCCCGCGCATAGGCGGTACGTGCCGTTTGATAAATGGCCAGCTGCTGCTTGAGCTTTTCGATCTCGGCATCGGTCACGCGCAGGTTGGTGACTTGTGCCTTGGCGTTGTCAGATAGGTCGGCCACGTTATATTCGGTGCCGTCGATGGTGATGGTCTGTTTCTGTTCATCTGCCATGGGTAAAACTCCTAATCAAAATCAAAGGTTAGCTCGTCATCATCCACACCATCGAGCACACTATCAAGGTTTTCCGGTACTTCCTGGGTGGCGCCGTGTTCAGCGTGGATGTCCGCAACTTTTCGTAGCATCTGGGTGTGCTGCATGGAGATCAGCTGACAATATATGGCTGACAGTGCACCCGCTTGGTGAAGCCGTGCTAAAGCATCATTGTCGAGAGATTCGAGTTTGCTTTCATCAATGCAATAAAGACCCTCAATAACCTTTTTTCCTTCGCCCGTCTCAATAGTTAAGGGCCAAGGTACAACAAGCCTTTCAGTTTGGAGGGAGTCACAAATGCGCTGAGTCAACTGCCGGCTGTTCTGCAATTGTTGGAGAAAGCCCAGCACATCTTTCACAGACTGGGCTGGCTCATTATTATCATCGAAGAAGGGTTGTTCAAAGCGTTCGTCCAACAAGCCACTATCAGCATCTATGTATAGCACGAGTTGATTATTTTCAGCTTCAGCGAGTGCAAATGGATAACTACGATAGGTGGCGGGGATATAAGAACCAATCCAGCCTCCATTTGGGGCAACAAAAAGGTTCTGCCCCTTTTTAACCCCTAGTAGAGCAACGGGAATATAGCCTTTGCCCTGTTGAATAAAGGCAATTGGCAGGCTGGTACAAGCCTTTGTCAGTTCCTGTATCACCAAGGGGACTACAGTATCTTGTGCAGCAAACTGGTAGTTATCAAAGCGCTTCCAGCGTAGGTGAGCATGAGCAGTTTGAGAAATAATTTGGTAGTTAGACATCGTATCTCCTTGATTTTTTCCTAAGCGCACTACGCTAAAATGCGCTGAAGAAAAACCCCACCCCTCTTACGAAGGGTGGGGTTTCTGTGTCTTCTAGCTCAAGCGTCTACTATCAGGTAGTTGCCTGTTCCCTAAGGAAATTAAACAAGGAAGACGTCTGAGGCAGCATTCACTCCCAGCTCTGTAACATCAGCCACACCAGCCAGCTTCACTACGAAGTCGTCAGTAATATCACTTGTGGCACCACCCTGCTGATACACATAAGTGTTGCCAATGTATTCAAACGCGACTGCTGCATTAGCTGCAGTTACAGCAGCATCAACCATGCCGATGGCTGCATCCAGAGTGGTCGGACCGGTACCCAGGAAGGTAACCACGCCCTTGGCAACATCCACATCCGTGGAAGGAGTTGCTTCAGTACCGACAGTAGCTGCAGTAGTGAAGTCCAGAATATCAGCAACCTTCACGGCCTCGGCTTCTTTGGAAGCTGCCTTGGCGAAGCCTTCAACGGACTCGATGTCAGCGGAGGTAGTAATAACACCGCCCGCCTTCACAACGTCAGCGCCCGAGCCTAACTTGACAGTACCGGCATTCATGATGTCAGCAAGATCAACTGTGAGGCTGCCGGTCATTTCAGAAGCATTGACTGTAGCCAGCTTGTTGACTGTAACACCAGCCTTGAGCGCAAAATCAAGAGTCAATGCTTCGCTGCCGCTTACGGTAGCGGAAGTCAGAATACCGTTAGCGGCGACAGCAGCATCAGCACCAATGGTGTAGGACAGCAGGTTGGTAGCGTTTGTACCACCGGAAACTACTTCCAGGGTTGCCGCCTTAGTGCCTTCTAGAACGATGGCTTGGTTGTTTTCTGTTGCTACTGCTCCAACAGTCTGTGCAAAGCCAGAATCAGAAGCGAACTCGGCCTTCAGCGAAGTTGCATTGGTAGCAACAGCGGACACAGCTGCATCATTAGCAACCGTTGTGCTCGTGCTGTCGGAGTCAACTTTCACAGTCATTGCGCCGGCTGTTTTTTGAGTCAACGTAACCACTTCATTAGCACCAGCAACCGGAGCAGTTTTAACTGTAGTTGTGCCAGCAGCTATCATGTTTTCAACTGCCGTAAAACCAACACCTGCACCCACGTTAGTCAGGGTTGCTGCGCCAGTTGTAACACCAGAACCCACGAGGCCGGCAACGGTATTGTTGGCAGCTAGAATATCGAGGTCGAGGGTTTTATTGGACATGCCAACCACATCGAACACTTCGAAGTTGGTAAATACGCCAACATTGGCCGCACCAACCAGTTCCAACGCCAAAGTATCACTTCCTTCCCCACCATCAATAACTGTGGTTGCAGTGGCGGTAGAGTTGACCACAGAGCCACCCGTTGCAAACAACAGCTTGTCGTCACCAGCACCAAGATTCACAGTAGTGCCCGCAGCTAGGGCGGAGGCAGCGGTAATGGCGTCGTTACCAGCACCTGTGTCAAAGGTAGACTTAGCGGTTTGAACCGTAGTAAATGTGTCTTTGCCAGCCCCCGTCTTGATGTCTGTCATGCCGGCAGCAAAGCCATTTAGCGCGATATTACCGGTCGCAGCAGTGCCGTCAAATGAGGTTGCGGCAGCAGCAGCAAGTGTAAGAGTAATATTACCGGCACCAGTTGCCTTAACGGCAGTGGCGTCAGCTGCAGTCAAAGTAAGCTGGTTCACACCAGTGGAATTGACGGCAACAGTCTTGTAGTTAGCTGTAGTGCTTGCATCCACTGCCACGCCAGCCACCAGAGCCTTGGTGGTAGCATTATAACCAGCGTTCTCAACGTTGACCGTCAGAGATTCGGTTGCGGTATTGGTCAGTGATGTTACTAGGGCTGCATCCTGATTTTTCAAGGTGATTGAATTAAGCGCATCGCCTTTAGCAGTAGCAGTACCTGCGGCGATCTTATCGAAAGTCACTGACTCAAGCGTTTTGCCGGCTGCACCTGCACCAGCAACGGTGTTAGTGACGTCGGACGTTGAAGCTGCGCCTTTAACAGTTACATTGGTCAGCGCATCACCCGCCACCGTCACAACACCCGGAGCAGCGACAGAAACAACCTTGCCACCAACGGTGTCCGCTGTGCCGGCGCCAACTGCGACGGTTAAATCAACGTCATTTGCAACCTTAATGTTGTGCGCAGTCGCACCCGTGTCTTGAGACTTCAGGTTAACTTTGGTGGCACCTGTCATACCGGACAGATCCAGCGCAGTGCCTGCCGCACCCAGCGTACCGGTCGTAGCGATGTTGACATTCTCAACATTCTCGATAGTAGCGGTACCCACAGTGAATGCAGCGGTGGAAGCAGTAGCAGTATCGTCGACATTAAGCGTGTCGGTGCCCGCTCCACCATTGATAGAGTCCAGACCACCCAAGGTCTTGACCGGCGTAGCGCCATCTGTGGTGGGTGCATTAAACGTATCGTCGTTTGCATTACCGGTCAGGTTGTCGATACCTGCAGTGAGACTGAAGGTTTCGCCAACAGTGGTTTCGTCTTGGTCTGCTTGCACCATAGTGCTGAGCTGTGCGTCAACGTCTACGGTGGCAACATCAGTTTCAGCATCAACAGTGGCGAGGAAATCGCGCGCACTGTTGGCAGCAGCGTCACCAGCGTAAGCTAGCACTTCTTCAGAAGTGTCGATCGCCGCTGTGAAGTCAGCCGCTACGGCTACTTTGTTGCTAAGGGCAGTCGCGTCTTCGTTCTGAGCACCGTTAGCGATGTCCAGTGCGATTTCTGCAAGAGTGCTCTCACCGCTGGCCAACTGACCTGCGTAGAAGTCAAGACCGGCCAATTCAGCACTACGACCAAACATTTGCTGGTAGAGATTGTTGATAAGCTGGTTAGTGGTTAGGTCGCCAAAGCGCGCATCGAACTCAGCAGAGTTACCGAAGGCATTGACCATTGCGTCTACGCCATTGGCATCGATTTCTTCTGCCCAGTAGTTTAGACCATCGCGGTCAGCCGGACGGCCGTAATAAGCGACATACAGTGTTTGAGCCAGATTTAAAGATTCTTGTGTTGCCATGGGACTATAGTCTCCTTGCTTTACAATGGCCGCCCCAAACAGTTGGAACGGGCCTTTTATTACCTTGAGCGCTCAAGGTGAAGCTTGTGCGTTGCCCTGGTGATTCAGCGGGGTGGATACAATGAGTGGAAGTTCCTTTGCTCACTTTACCTCCTTCGCACTAGGCTACGCGGTTAATGTATAGGGCAAAATCATTACAAGTCAATGTTAATGCCCTATGTTTTATTCAATTTACGTTTAGAACACTACGGTAACATACCCTTAGGAGTGTGCCACGTAAGGCGGTGTTGTAAAGCACCGATATAACCCCTAAAGCTCTTATTTTCTATCATTTAACGAGTTTTCGAACTGTGTTCACAAACGCATGCTGGTATCATAGTCGCTAATTCTAAATGTCGCAATCAGCGATACGATGTACGGCTACCGACCAGTCAAAGTAGTGAGCAGTACGTTGACGTGCGTCAGTTACCTTCGCTTGGCGCTCTTCCGGTGTGCTGGCTAACAGCGCCTTCAGCGCGGCGGGCCACTCAGTCTTTTCTGCCAGCCACACCTGCAGCGGGGTAAAATCCAACCCGCGGTTGCCAAACGGTGTGGTCAGCACCGGCACGCCACTGGCAGTGTAGTCGAGCATTTTTAGGTTGCTACCGGAACCGGAGAACATCGGGTTCAGCGCCACATCCACACTGGCCAGCAGCACTGCTAATTCCGTATTACTGACCCGACCAAGTGCGCGCACATTGCTGGGCGGCAGGTAGCGAAAATCCGGGTGGTCGCACAGGCTACCGGCCAAATAAAACACTACCTGGGGGCAGGCCGGGGCCAGCTGACGGCAAATAAATTCCGCCGCTTCCAGGTTAGGGCCGTGCCAGCTGCCTAAAAACAGCGCTACCGAGCGGTGCTGCTGCAGGCGCACCTGCCACTTGCTACGGGTGGCCATATCAATAAACGGCAGTGCGCTTAAATCGGCACAGTTGGGCACCACGCGGCCTTTTTCCGCGGGCAGATTGTAACGTTCGCGGAAGGTGACCAGATCGCCTTCGGCGCAGGCCAGCACTTGCTGGCTCTCTTCACAGGCAAGGCGTTCGGCGTTTTCCACTTCGGCCATGGCCTGCAGCGCCTGCGAGTCTTGTTTCGCCAGCGGCGTGGCCAGAATGGCGCGCTTCAGGTCGGTTTCCACGTTGTGGGCTTCGTACCACCACGCAACGTCCAGGTGCTCACGCAGCGCGTGTACCAGATACGGGTGGGCGCATACCCCTTGGGTGGCGGTCTCGGCGTAGTGGCGCACTAGCTCGATAAAGCGCGGATTCTCGCGCCAGCCTTGAATGGCGGCAATGTCGTCCACCGGCACGCCCATG
This sequence comes from Vreelandella arctica, assembly GCF_037070215.1. Taxonomy (NCBI): domain Bacteria; kingdom Pseudomonadati; phylum Pseudomonadota; class Gammaproteobacteria; order Oceanospirillales; family Halomonadaceae; genus Vreelandella; species Vreelandella arctica. The sequence goes on from NZ_JBANSN010000012.1 coordinate 18,308, forward strand.
GCGGCCTGCAGGCTTTGCTGCTGGCGTGCCTGGCTACGGCTGAGCGGCACCCGGTGCTCGAACAGGCCGGGGGCAATTTCGCGGCACTGCTCCTGGCTTTCCGCGGTGTGGCTGGCGGGGGGTGCCAGCACCAGCAGCGTGACGCGGATACCCAACTCGGAAGCCACATGGCGGTAAAAGTGGAACATGCGGCTCTGGCCGCCACCCATGGGCGGGTACACCGGGTAGGTATTGAGCACCAGCCAGTGGGCGCCTGCCCCGCTGCCCTGGGTAGCCACCTCCGGCGTTACTACCTCCGGCTTAACCACCGGAAAGCGCTCGGGCGAGGTGGTGCTGGGCTGACCGGGGTGGGTGATCAGCTCGCGTACGGTGTCGGGCCAGGTCACGTGGGCCACGGCGCGGCGGGCGTGTTCGCCCATGGCGCGGGTTTGCGGGCGGTCTTCGGCGGCCTGGGTAATCGCTTCGGCCAACGCCTCGGGCGTGGGGGCCACGCACCAGCCGGTCTCGCCGTGGCGCACAAACTCGTTTACACCACCGGCATCAGTGGTGGTGATCACCGGTTTACCGGCGCTCATCGCCTCCACGGTAATCAGGCCGTAGTCTTCGTCATAGGGTAGAAACGGCACCGCCAAGGCGTCTTGATACTGGGCGGCCACATCGCTGTCGCGCACAAAGCCGAGAAAACGAATGCGCGGGTCGTCGGCGGCCAGGGCCTTCAGTTCGGCCTCCATGGGGCCGGTACCGGCGATGCGCAATTCCAGCGCGACATCCGTCAGCAGAAAGGCGCGCACCAGCAGGTCGAGTCGCTTGGGGCCATCCAGGCGGCTAACGGTAAACAGGTAATCCCGCGCCGCCGGGTCGTCGCTTTCTTGCCTAACGGGAAAATCCGCCGGGGGCGGCAGGTCTGACGGGTGGTGAATCACCTTCACCGCTGCCTCCGGGGGGAAGTAGTCGGCCCGCCTCGTCACGTTTAGGGATATCGCGTGGTAGGCGGTGATCTCGCTGGGCGCGGTGGCAATGCGGTCCAGGTGATGAATCACCGCGCGGCTGAGCGGGCCTGGAAACGCAAACAGCCCTTCCCTGGCGGCCTGGGGCAGCCAGGGGCCGTGCATCAGCCGCTTTAGGCAGGCGAACAGCTCAGGCAGTTGGGCGCGTTCTGGCGTGGCGGCCAGCAGGCGGCGCAGGCGATTGAGTTCCGGGTGGTAACGCAGCAGGCGGATCGCCTTCTGGCCCTTTTCACCGGGCCAGGCCTTTGGCGTAAAAGGGTCGGCGGCGGCCAGCTCGGGCCATGGGTAGGTGTCGTAAAGCCCGCGCAGGGTGTGCTGCAAATAGAGATAGTGGTCCGGGTGGGCGACCATCCAGGCGGGGTACTTGGTGGAAATCACCCGGTCGAAATGGCTGACGTCCAGCTCGCTGAAGCGCTGGTAACTGGCGATCAACTCGGCAAAGTTGCGCTCGGCGGAGGGCAGTTTGATCAGCTCCATCTGGTGGTCGCTGAGCTGGTTGGCGTGGTGCAATAGGCCCCACCAGAGCTTTTCTGCCCCGCCTACCGCAAACGGCACACCACTAGGGGCGATAAGGGCGATCTTCATGCCCCGCCCCCCTCGCCCAGTAGCGTGCTGACCACTTGTTGCCAGCTAATGCCCGCACGGTGATAAGCGGCGTACCCGGCGCGGCCCATTTCCGCCGTGCGGGCGCGGTTTTCCCAGGCGGCATCAATGGCGGCGGCGATTTCCAACGGATCGGGTTCCACCACCCAGCCGGTCTCTTCGTGTTCGACAAACTCCAGCGGGCCGCCGCTGTCGCGGCAGGTGATCACCGGCTTGGCGGAGAGCATGGCTTCCAGGGTGATGTAACCGTAGTCTTCATCGAAGGGGCCGAAGAACACCGCCAGCGAATGGGCGTACCAAGCGAGCTTTTCCGCTTCCGTAAAGCGCCCGACCAGTTTGACCGTTTGCTGCAGGCCGTGGCGCTGGATCAGCTGCTGATAGCGCTCGCGCTGGCCGCCTTCACCGGCAATGATGATGCGCGCCGGGCTTTTCAGGTGGCGGGCGGCTTCAATCAGCAGGTCCTGACGCTTGAGGCTTTCCAGGCGGCTGGGGCAGAACACGTAGCCCCACTCCTCTTCACAGCGGAAGTGTTCAGCACCAAACGGCGGGTGATAAAGCGGCGCGGCGTCTAGCCCGTTGTAGTGTTTGAGGCGCTCGGCCACCCGCTGGGAGTTGGCATAAAGCCGCCGGACATTGCTCAGGTGGCGGTTGTCGAAGGCTTGCACAGCGTCTTTAAGCTCACGCTGTTCCGGCGTGGCTTCATCCTCTTGCCACAACTCGTAGCAGGCGCGGTGCTGGTGCATCACCCACACGGTGTGCTCGGGGTGGGTAATCCCCCAGGCGGGAAACTGCAGGCTGATGGCACGGTCGATGGTGACGCCGTTGGGGGCGCTCATGTCCAGGCTGTCGACATACTCCATCAGGTGGCGTATGTCGCTTTCGGGGCTGAAGCGAAACGGCAGCCGCAGCAGCTCGACCTCGTGACCGTGCTCGCGCAGCGCCTTGGCCACTCCTTCAATATGGTAATCCGCGCCACCGCGCATAAACGGTACCAGAGTGGCGTTTAGCAGTATTCTCATTGCGTGCCCTCCTCCGGCGTGTCTTCAGCGGGCGTTGCGTTGGCTGTCGGTGCTTCGACTGTCGCTTCTTCAGCTTGCGTCGTTTCAGCTTGCTCAGCTTCAAGACGGGGGGCAGCCTTGCGGCCGATCACCGCGAAGTCCTGCGGGCCGCACAGGTGGCCGTTGACGCGGGCGGTGAGCGGGTCGTCGCCGGGCACCTTGGCTTCTTCCGGGTAAGGGTTGAAGCGACGCACTTCTACATCGCTGAAGCCGAGGTAAGTGAGCAGGAAGGAGATCGCCGTGGGCGTAATCGGGTTGCGGTGCGTGGGGTCGTGGTAGAACGTGTGGCTGCCCACCAGCAGGTTTTCGGGGTTGGGGGTTTCCAGAATCAACACGCCGCCTGGGGCTAGAATACGGTTGGCTTGGTCGACCAGACTGTAGAGCACATCAAACGGCAGGTGCTCGATCAGGTGGAACGCGCTAACCAGCGCATGGCTGTTTTCCGGCTCGGTACGCATCACGCTGACCGCATCGGCGTGAGTGACGTCAAAGCCGCGCTCACGGCAGTGTTCAATCATGGCAATGTTGAGGTCGACACCGTGGGGCTCAAAGCCCTGTTCGGTTAACAGTGCCAGCCATTCGCCACGGCCACAGCCGACATCCAGCGCGCGGGTGCCCGCTTGCCGTGCGGCTTCCCACTGGGGCTGGTAATTATCCAGGTGGCGGCGGATTTGCGCTTCGCTGCCGCGGCAGGCGTCTTCAAAAGCGAGGTAATAGGCGTCGAACAACTGCTGGTCGAGCTGTTGGCATTTGGCGTCTGCAAGCTCGATCTGCTCGCCTTCTGCCGGGCTAATCAGCCGTTCCACGGCACGACGATGGTGCTGTAAGGCACTCCACAGCGCGGGTTGGTGGCGTTCCTGCTCGCTTAGCCGCTCGGCGAATTCGCTGCTTTGGTGGGCGTGCTGTTCGAAGGTTCTGTTGTGTTGCTCTAAATGATGGGTGTGCTGTTGCGCTTGCTCAGCCTGCTGCCCTAAGCGGTGTTCCTGACGCTGCAGTTCGCCGTCCAGCTCCAGCAGCACATCGCGCATCATGGCACCACGTTGGCGTTCGTTGTCTTCCAGTTCAAAAATGCGTTCCAACAGTTTGAAGCGGGGGCGCAACAGTACGCCGACAATCCGATAGCTCAACCGCATTAACGGGCGCAACGCCCGCCCCAGCGGCCCAAGCCGCCCAACAATACGAAACGGCAGCGTGAGCATGCCCCGGCGGGGAATAACGGCGCCGCGCTGGGCCAGCGAGGCTTGAGCTTCATCGGCGCACAGCAGTTCGGCCAGCACGTAAAGCCTACCGGTGCGCGGCAGCACGCTCAGGTAGTGGCTCATGCCCTCTTGATCGACTTCGCGGTCCATCAACACTCGGTACACGCGCTGCAGGAAGATTTCGTCGCGGTGGCTGGCGGCCACTAGCTCTTCCAGCGCCGGGTGGTTGGGATCGCTTACCTTGGCGGGGTCGTGGCGTTCATCCAGCAGCTCGCCCAGGCGATCGCGGTAGGCAAACGGCGGCGGCTGGGTGCCGTGTTGGCGTTCGTGCTGGCGGGCCACGGCCTTCAAACGGCCAATCAGGCTATCAATGTCGTCGAATGTTTTGGTCATGAGTGGCGTTCCTATTTATTTCGGCTGCGGCACTTATTCGGGCTGCTGGGCTGGCTCAGACTGCTGCGCTTATTCGGGCTGCTTCGCAGGACTGGGCACCGCGGCGGGCAGGGTTTCCAGGGTGAGCGGTAAGCGACACACGCCGGAAAACAGGTGCTGCTTGAAACCGGCCACTTCAAATTGCAGGTAGCTGTCATACCACCAGTAGCAGGCTTCCAAGTGGTGTTCGCGGCTATGCACGCCGATGGTGATGGTGTATTTACCAGGGGCGATGTCGGCCTGCAGGCCAAGGCGAACCCGATGCTCGCTACCGGCTTCCAGGTTCAGGGTTTGCCCCAGCTGAAAACTGTTGGCACCGAAAATATCCTGACCGAAGCGGTCGCGCACCATGATGCCCAGGGTAATATCGCCAACGGCCTGATGAGCGCTCAATTGCAAATCAATATCGAGCATTTCACCGCTGGAAATGGTGGCGCTGTGGCTCTCCTGCCCTGCCACGCTGCCGGTGGTCACTTCCACTTCACCGGTGCCGTAGGCGCTATGCTGGCGGTCCAGGTGGCGGCCCTCTTCCTCTTCGGCCTGGCGGGCCATAATGCGGTTGTAGCGGTTCACGGCGATGTCGGCGTCACCGTCGAACACCACACTGCCGCCTTCCAGCACCAGGGCGCGGTCGCAAAGCATCTTCACGGCGTTAAGGTCGTGGGAGACGAACAGGATCGAGCCGCCGCTCTCTTTAAACTCGCGAATGCGCTTCATGCACTTCTGCTGGAAATAGCCATCGCCCACCGAGAGCGCTTCATCCACCAGAAAGCACCGCGGCTCGGCGTGAATGGCGATAGAGAACGCCAGGCGCATGGTCATACCAGAGGAGTAGGTACGCAGCGGCTCCTGGATATAGTTACCCAGCTCGGAAAACTCGATGATTTCCTGGCGGCGTTGGTCGAGTTCTTCATGACTCATGCCCAGCATCAAGCCATTTGCGGTGATGTTTTGCAGGCCGGTGAGCTCCGGGTTGAAACCGGTACCCAGCTCCAGCAGGCCGGTGATGCGCCCGTCGATGTGGATTTGGCCACTGTCGGGCATCAACACGCCGGTTAACAATTTGAGCAGCGTGGATTTCCCTGCTCCGTTGCGCCCTAGTACGCCCAGCACTTCGCCGGGGGCCACCTGGAACGAGATATCTTTTAGCGCGTGGTAGCTGTCGTGGCGTACCCGGCCTGTCACTGCTTCTCTTAGCCGGTCGGCGGGGCGGTGAAACAGCTTGAAGGTTTTGTTGAGCCCTTGGATATCGATCATTGTTGCCTCCTTACAAACAGTCGCGCAGGTCGCGCTCGGTACGGCCCAACAGCCATAACCCTAGCGCCAGGAGCCCAAAGGCGGCGATGGCAAACAGCGAAATAGGCAACAGATCCGGCAATTGCTGGCGCATGATGAGGCTGCGATAGGCATCCACCAACACGAAAGCGGGGTTGAACTGCATGCCCCCCTGCACCCAGACGGGGAGGATTTCCATGACATACACAATCGGCGTTACCCAGAACCAGACCTGCAGCACGACCGTGACCACTTCCTTGATATCCTTGAGATACACCGCCAGTACTGCAAGCGTGATGCCCAGGGCGTAAACAAATAGACACTGCAAGGCGTAAATCACCGGCACAAAAATCCAGTAGGCCGAAAGCGGGAAATCCACCAGCAGCAGGAAGCCGACAAAGAACACCATGCCGATGATGTAAATCACGGTTTCCGTCAGCAGTACTGAAAGCGGCAATGCCAGCAGCGAGACATTGACCTTGGTGACCAGATGGCTCTGGTCTTTAAACAGGTTGGTGATCCGCCCTAGGCTGTTGGCGAAGGAGATCCAGGCCAACATGCCGCAAATCAGGTAGATACTGTAGGCGTACTGATCGATCTCGGCGCCGAAGCCTTCAAGCTTAGCGCCCATGATGCTGGAGAACACCAGTACGAAGACCAGGATGTTGATCAGCGGCGAGACAAAGGTCCAGGTGGCGCCCAACACCGAGCCGGTATGGCGTTCCACCAGGTCTTGCCGGGTAAGGTGCAAGATTAACGGCAGGCTATGGTGAATAGCACGTAGCTGAGGGTTGGCGCGCAGTCGTTGGTACACGCGGGTTTGCTTATAGCGGGGAACGCCCTGCTCGTTAGCGGGCCCTGCGCCAAATAACTTTTGGTAAATACGCTTAATCATTCATGACTCTTCATTGATGGCTCTTCCCTTCTCGACCGTTTCATCGTGCTCGTTACTTGTTTGCAGGTTCACTCGCCGCACGGTGAAAAGAGGCCAGTAGCTGTTCGGCGGAACGTTGCCAGGTAAATTGCTGGGCACGCACTTTCCCGGCGGCAATGTAGCTGTCGTGGGTCTCTTCCATTAGCCGCTGCAGGCCGTGACGGATGGCGTCTTTGTCCAGCGGGTCGACTTCCAGGGCAGCGCCTGCCGCCACTTCAGTGGTAGCTGTGGTGTTGGCGGTGAGTACCGGCGCCCCGGCGGCCATCGCTTCGACCACCGGCATGCCAAAACCTTCATACAGCGAGACATACACAAAGCCCTGCGCCAAGGCGTATAAGCCCGGCAGGTCATCCGTGGGTACATAGCCAAGGCGGCGAATAGTGCCACGGGTAAATGCTTGTTGCACCTGTTCAGAGTAGACCTGGCTGCCCCAGCCTTGCATGCCCGCTAGCAGCAGTGGCGTTGCTTGTTGCTGGGCAAACGGCAGGCTGGCGAAGGCCTCCAGCACCGTGGCGAGGTTTTTGCGTGGTTCCAGCGTGCCGACGCTCAATAAATAGCGCGGCGGCAGTTGGTAATGCTGGCGTAGGTCTGCGGTGATGGCATCACTGGGCGGTTGAAAAAACCGCTCGGCGACCGCGGGCGGCACAATATCGATACGCTCGGGCGAAACGCCATGCAGTTCCTGCAGTTCATCGGCGGTGAATTGCGACACGACGTTAATACGGGTGGCACGCTGCAGGCTTTCGGGCAGGTGACGGTCTAGAAACCGTACGCGCTCAGCGGGATGGTGCTCCGGGTAGCGCTTGTGGGAAAGGTCGTGCACCGTGACCACGCTGCGCCCCTGCCAGGGCAACAGCACGTAATTGGGCTCCCAGTAGAGCGCGTCTGGATGTTTGATGTTGTACTGCAGCCGCTGCGAACATAACCAACGGTACATTTTGCGTGTCAGACCGTTGCGTAAATAGCGCCGCGCCAGTTGCCAGGCAAGATGGTCGCGCTCGGTACGTGGCTGGCCAGCGACATTGGTGGTTTGCAGCAGCGGATGCTCAAGCGTCAAGGTTTCCAGCTTGCGGCCCGTTACCCCTTCCAGGCTGAGCGAGTCGTGCTGAAGCAGTTCGCGGGTTAATTCGCGAGTGTAGTGGCCTATCCCCGTTAGCGGAGTCAGCAACGGCTGTAAATTAACAATAATATGCATGAACAATATTCGCGCTATTCAGCGCTTTTTACCTCACCCAGTAGACTATGTAGGCGCTGCCAAAAATGCGCATAGCTGAACTGCTCGGCTTGTTGCCGACAGGCCTGGGCCTGAAAATGGTGCCCTTCAAACACGTCAAGCGCCGCGAGCAGGCTGGCCGGGGTTTGCTGATCAAACAGCACGCCCGTGGCGGCGTCGCCATGACGTATGTCCTTCACTGTTTCCAGCGCACCGCCTTTGCCGTAAGCAATCACGGGGGTACCGCAGGCTTGAGCCTCTAGCGGTAAAATGCCGAAATCTTCGTCAGCGGCAAAAATAAACCCACGGGCTTGGCTTATCAACGCGGTTAACTGCTCATTTGGCTGATAACCGAGCAGCTCTATATGCGCATGACCTTCGGCCAGGGCCAGTAAACGGTCATACTCTGGCCCATCACCGACAATTTTCAACTGCCGATACGGCGTGGCTTTAAACGCTTCAATGACTAAATCCAGCCGTTTGTACGGGACCAGCCTTGATGCCGCCACATAGTAGTCGTCATGCGGGCCTGCATTGAATACAAACTGTTCCGTATCCACTGGTGGATATAGCACACTCGCCTCTCGGCGGTAATATTTGCGAATACGCTGGGCCACATTGTGCGAATTAGCAATAAAGTGGTCGACCTGGGTAGCGCCAAAGTAATCCCATTGACGCAGCCGTTTGAGCGTTTTTCTGACGTAACCCTCCATCAGTGGCAAACGGAAGCGAGCATTTTCCAGGTAGTTTTCTTTCATATCCCAGGCGTAGCGCATCGGGGTATGGCAATAACAGATATGCTGCTGGCCAGGATGGGTAATCACGCCCTTGGCCACCGCGTGGCTTGAGGAGATCACCAAATCGTACCCACGCACATCGAACTGCTCGACGGCGTAAGGCATCATCGGCAAATAGTGGCGGTAATAGCGGCGTGCAAAGGGCATACGCTGCAAGCGACTGGTGATAATGCGATGGGGAGCCAGCCAGTTGGCCTCTGACGCTGGCAAAAAATTCACCAGCGTCATGACATCCGCCTGGGGAAAGGCTTTTAACAAGGCTGCCAGTACTTTCTCGGCCCCACCGTTGACCACCAACCAGTCATGCACAATGACAACTCGCCATGTGCGATATTCGTCGTGCATGGCTGTTAGTTGATTGTTTATGCTCATGTAAAACGCTTAACCCTAACAATGAAACGGCACGTTGTGGCCCACAGCCGTTTTATTGGCAGCGTCCGTAGTCATCATTGTAACGAACGATGTCATCTTCCCCTAAATAGGAGCCCGTTTGCACTTCAATCAGGTGTAGCGGTATGACACCAGGGTTTTCAAGACGGTGCACCGTTCCCAGAGGAATGTAGGTGGATTCGTCTTCGGACAGCAAAAAGCTTTTTAGATTGCTCAAATCGCCATGCCCTTCGCCTTGGGTCACCCGGGCGGTGCCCTTCACAACCACCCAGTGTTCGGCACGGTGATGGTGCATTTGTAGCGAGAGCTTGGCACCGGGATTAACCACAATCTCCTTCACTTGGAAGCTGTCGGTTAGCACCATGGTGTGATAGTGCCCCCAGGGGCGGTAAGCGCGCTTATGGGAGGTGGACTCTTTGCGCCCTGCTGCTTTCAGTGCATTGACGATGAGCTTGGTGTCTTGGGCTTGATGGCGGTCGGCTACCAACACGGCGTCATCGGTTTCAACAATCACTAAATTGTTAACACCCACCGCTGCCACTAGGCGCGATTCACTGTGGATCAGGCTATTGTGAGTATTGTGCAGCATTACATCGCCGTGTATGGCGTTGCCGTTCACTTGGTCTTCAGAGGCTTTCAGTGCGTGTACGGCATCCCAGGCGCCAATGTCGCTCCAACCTGGGTCCATTGGCACAACCGCCGCTTCTTGGGTGTGCTCCATCACCGCATAGTCGATGGATTCGCTACGGCACTGAGCGAAAATTTCCTGGTCAATCCGTAAAAAATCCAGGTCTTCGCTGCGCTGAGCGTAGGCACGTTCGCAAACATCAAGAATATCCGGCGCGTATTGGCGCAGGGCGTTGAGGTAAGCGCTGGCTTTGAACAGAAAAATCCCGCTGTTCCATAGGTAATCACCACTTGCCAGGTAGCTTTCAGCACGTTCCTGATCAGGTTTTTCTACGAACGTATCAACGTTGTAACCAGCGCCCTGGGCGCTACCGCGCTTAATGTAGCCGTAACCGGTATGCGCCATATTGGGCGTAATGCCAAACGTGACTAACTTACCTTGGCTGGCCAGTTCGCTGCCTTTGGCAACGGCTTTGGCAAAGGCGATCTCGTCTTTAATGACGTGGTCAGCAGGCATCACCAGCAGCTCTGCGTCTTCACTTTGTGCAGCGAGTGCCGCCAATGCGAGCGCAGGCGCGGTGTTACGACCGCACGGCTCTAAAATAATCTGGGTATCTTTAAGGCCGATTTGATGCATCTGTTCGGCAACCAGAAAGCGGTGCTCTTCATTGCAGACAATTAGCGGCGTGCCGGTGCCTTCGACATTGTTCAGCCGCTGCGCTGCTTCTTGTAGCAAGCTGCGATCATCTTTGTGCAAGTTCAAAAACTGCTTTGGGTAGTGCTCACGCGATACTGGCCATAGCCGGGAACCAGAACCACCGGATAAAATTACCGGAAAAATCATATTTCCTCCTTGAAGCTTAATTCACTGACGTTACTACACACCCCTTATGACAATGTCTTTATGACTAGGCATTCCAAGCACATATGTCTTAGTACTTATTGCCTAAGTACCTAGGGAAGGTCTGAATAACTGCCGATATTCATCACCGCTCACTTGAGCCGAGAAAAAATCGAAAATTCAGACATTCTTCTCCCGTTCTTTGTGTATTTTTGCCCGTTTCCCGCTCATTGAGCGGAAAACGGGCGCAATCGCCCTATTCCCATAGGTATTTCTCACTGATCAGCAGGTTGCTGAACGCCGCCAGCAAGTGCAGGCGCTGAGTGTTTTTGGCCAGTCCACGATAGCGAGCCTTGCCATAACCAAAAACTTGTTTGATGTACCGAAAGGGGTGCTCCACCTTGGCACGGATACTGGCTTTGATTTTTTCGACTTTCTGTCGCCTGGCATCTAGCTGCTTGCGGGTGCCAGGCCGTTTGGCAATATACCAAGAGACATCGTTGCGGTGCTTGTGCTCGTCTCGTTTTTGAATACCAAGGTAACCGGCATCACCGAAGACGCGTTGCTCTTCACCGTGAAGGAGCTTATCGGCAGGCACAATGTCATGGACATTGGCAGCCGTGGTCTCAATGCTGTGAATCAACCCAAGCTTATCGTCGACACCTATGTGCATTTTCATGCCAAAGTGCCAAGAGCTACCTTTTTTAGTTTGGTGCATTTGCGGATCGCGCTCGCCTTTTTTGTTTTTGGTGGAACTAGGCGCAGAAATGATAGTGGCATCGACAATGCTCCCTTCGCGCAGCATCAGGCCATTTTTCTCCAGGTGGTTGTTCACTTCCTGGAACAGCACCTTGCCAAGGCCGTGGCGTTCCAGAAAATGGCGAAACTTGAGAATCGTGGTTTCGTCCGGCAATCGGTCCAGTTTCAAACCGGCGAATTGGCGCATGGACTCGATCTCGTAGAGGGCGTCTTCCATGGCCGGATCGCTCAGGTTGTAAAACAATTGCATGCAATGGACGCGGAGCATGGCAGACAGTTGATACGGAGGCCGCCCGCTCTCGCCCTTGGGGTAATAACGGGCTACCTTCTTCTCCAACTGCGTCCAGGGGATCAGCTTGTCCATCCGCTCCAGAAAGAGTTCGCGGCGGGTCTTTCGCTTCTTGTTCTGGTACTCGGCTTCTGAGAAGGTGATTTGATCCATGGCAGCACTGAATCCTATGCAGTTGACGATAGCCGTATTATCGCTGATGGCAGTGACTTTTTCAGAGCTTCCCTAGTTCTAATTACTTGTTGACTAAGTACTTATTGCCATACACTGATAACAAGGCCCTGCAGGACATCGTTGCTCTAAGGCTGGGTGTTAATAAAGCCACGTGTAATGGTCATGGCTAAAATCTTCAGATCGAAGCCAAGCGACCATTTTTCTATGTAGTAGAGATCGTATTCGACGCGTTTTTGCATCAGCTTTACATCTTCCGTAATGCCTCTTAGTCCATTAACTTGCGCCCAGCCTGTCATACCGGGCCTAACCCGGTGACGCTGCATATAGATCTCAATATGATCCTTGTAATGATCGTTGTGGTCCATGGCATGGGGGCGCGGCCCAACCAGCGACATGCGTCCTTGCAAGACATTATAAAGCTGGGGAAGTTCATCCAAGCTGGTGCGGCGCAGAAAGCTGCCAAGCGGCGTAATGCGATGATCCGCAGCTGTGGCTTGCTGTGTCGTGGCGCTTTCATGCTTTTTCATTGTGCGAAACTTATAGATTTTAAAGCACTTACCATCTAACCCGTGGCGTTCTTGCTTAAACAGGATTGGGCGACCCATCTTGAAGAAGATAGCAACAGCCACTGCCAGCATGACGGGCAAAAAGGTTACAAACAGCGCCAATCCCAGAATTCGGTCTTCCAACGCTTTGACGACCCGCATGGGGCCATTAAGAGGCGTGTGGTTTAGCTCTAACGAATACAAACCGGCCACTTGAGCAATGCGGTGGTTAAGCAAGCGGATATCCGGCAGGTCAGGGAAAAACCGGATAGTCGTGGGGATGCCGGCTAAGAGGCTCATTAACTCACGCACCCGTGCGCCTTCTACCAGTGGGTAGCCTAGCCAAATTTCATCAAATTGACGCTGAAACGTATTTTTAATGGCAAACGCCGCCATGTTGTTCATAAACGCTGCATCACCAGTATCCAAGTGCTTGCCCACAATGACATAGCCAGCTTGCGGTAAATCGTGGACACGCTGCTCTAGCAGGCCGACGTTGTCAGACTGCCCAATCACCAGTACGTTTTTTAAGTTGCGCCCCGTGGCACGCACATGCCGTAGATAGGCATATAGAGCAGCACGCACCATGCTGCCAGAGAATAGTACCGCTAGGGCGGTGAGCCCCATCCACAGGCGTGAAAAACTCTGTGTGGTATGGGTAGCCACTAGCAGCAGACTGATAACGCCGATGGCCGCCAGCCAGCTGAGCACATAAACCCCGAGCATGGTGTATAAACTACGCCCACGCCAGGGTTGATAAAGGCCCATTAATTCGCCAACGGCGGGCAGAATTAAACTGCCAATCACAATGAGAAAGAGGTAATCATCACCTTCTGCATTGATATGCGGCATAGCCCAGAGGGTGACTAGCGATACCAGCATCGCGATGCCAGCATCAAAACAGCGCATAGCACGTCTAAGCCAGTCGTTTGTCTGTGTCCCTTTCAATACGGCCATGCGCTAACCATTACCCTGCCGTCTCATTCGACCTAGCGGACAGGTCTGTCATCGCTCCCTGTTCGGACATGGAATTAAGCAAGACCATAATGTCAGCTAAATCATCGCTGCTTAATTCTCCCACGGCGGTTTCTAATGCTAACCGGTCCAGCGCATAGTTGCCGACCACGTCGACAAACTGAATCCGCTGATCATACAAGCTTGCCCGTGCATCGAGCACATCAACCAGGTCACGCAGCCCTAACTGCTGGCCACGCTCGGCGGCTTGCAGAAACAGCTCGCTGGATCTAATCGCTTGAGTTAATGCTTCCAAACGACGCACGCCACCATTCAAGGAGCGCAGGCGGGTACGCACTTCTTGTGCCGCTAGATTTTGCTCGTTATCTACCGCCGCTTGGCCTGCTTTAATACGCAGCTCGCCTTGGCGTACGCTGGCATTGGTGTAACCGCCGCGATAAATCGGCACGCTGACTTCTACGCTGGCGCGGTAGTCTTCGCTTTCACGCAGCTCATCATCACTGACTCGGTCTGAATAGCTTAGATTGAGATTAACTTCAGGGTAGTAACCGGCACGACGTGTGCTGGTGTCGGCCTCGGTGATTTGCCGTTCACGCTGGGCCAGTAGCACTTTCAGGTTTTGCCCGGTTCTTTTCAACCACGCATCCTGGCCACCAAAGTCACGCTTCACTTCCAGGTCAGCCAACTCGCCTAACGTAGCTACATCGCGAAACGTAGGCATTGTGCCGGTTAATCGCTCAAGCTCGCTTAGGGCGTTATCAAGTTCGTTTTCCGCTTCTACCGCATCGGAAATCGCCTGGTCATAGCGTGATTGCGCTTCTAAAAGATCAACGCGGTTGCCAATCCCTAGATCATACGCTCGGCTGGCTTGGCGCACCTGTAGTTCAAGGGATGCCTGCTGCGACTCCAAAAGCCCCAGCCGCTGCGCGGCCAAATAGGCCTGCACGTAGGCTTCTGTGACTTGCAACGCCAAGTCTTGCTCGACCACCGCCAGTTGCAGCTCTGCAGCGCTCACCTGAGCATCAGCAACATCCATCCCACGCCAACGCTCCAGGCTAAACAGGGGCTGCTGTAGCTGGAGCTGCCAGTATTGTTCTTCAATCTCACCAGGACGCTGCGTATTGCCGAACTGATCTATTTCTTCCACCGTTTGAATATTGGTGGAGTCTTGCCATAGATAACCACCCGAAGCGCTCACTTGCGGTAATAGCTGCGAGCGAGCCAAGGCAATTTCTTCCCGCGTAGCTTCCACCTCGAAACGCTGGCTTGAGAGTTCCGCGTCGTTTTCTAACGCGCGTACAAATAGCTCAGGTAGCGAGGGCAACTGTTGGCCACTAGCCGACTGTTCTGTGGCCTCAAGGGCTTCGTATTCGGCCAGTGCTTGCGCATCTGCGGGTACGTCTTGCTGGGCGTACAATGGCTGGCTGACTAACATGATAGCTAGTGCGAGCGGAGCCATTTTGATGGTTTTAGGCAGCAACATCCTGGACATTAATCCTCTCGTAGGGCACGCGACAGCATATCGGTGATAGGCTTGGCAATGTAGCTGGCAAAGGTGCGCTCACCGGTGCGAAGCATCACCTCTGCGGGCATGCCGGAGAGCAGCTGCATCTGTTCGGTCATTTTTTCATGGCCCGTTTCAGTCACACGCACACGAGCACGGTAGTACTCTTCGCCCGTCGCCTCGTCTTCAAAGCTGTCCGCACTGACATGAATGACTTCGCCATCAATAACATCGGTGAGACGTTGATTGAAGGCGCTAAAGCGGATTTCAGCAAATTGACCGATATAAATATTGTCGATATCACGCGTCGGGATGCGTGCTTCAACGACAAAACCATCATTGGAAGGCACCACATCCATTATGGTGTCACCCGCACGAACAACCGCGCCAATGGTGTGTACTTGACGCCCCACCACAGTACCTGAAACCGGCGCAGTCACCACCGCACGGTTCACTTGGTCTTGTAGAGAAATAATCTGCTCTTCCGCTTCGGCAATTTGCGCTTGCGCGTCCCGCAGTTGCTCGCCCACTTCTTTCTGAAACTCCTGTTGCTGAATTTCGCGCTCCATACGGTTTTCGCTTATTTGCGAGCGAAGCTGGGCAATATTGGCACGGAACTCGGCGTTATCGCCTTCATACTGAAGCACTTGGCGCTCTAGCTCACGCAGGCGCTGGTTATCGCCCAGACCTTCACGGTAAAGCGAACGAAAGTCTTCAGCTTCTGAACGCAGTGAGCTGATACGGCGGGTATTCACATCGATACGCTCTTCCAGCCCATCGATCTGCTCGCGCATTTGCACGATCTGCTCATCCAGCGATTCCAGCGTGCTTTTAAGCGACTGGCGACGCGCGGCGAACAGGCTTTGTTGAACCGCGATAATCTGCTGAACACGCGGGTCATCGGTGTTTTGAATATCCTCGGGTATTTCCATCATTTCAGCCCCTTCCTGCTCGGCAAGCAAGCGGGCTTCCATGGCACGATTAATCAAGTACTGGGAGCGGGCAATGGCTAGTTGGGAACCAGCCTGGGTATCACTTAATACCAACAGAGTGTCACCCGCTTCCACTTTGTCGCCATCTTCTACGAGTAGTTGCTCAACGATACCGCCTTCCAAGTGCTGCACGGTGCGCTTGAACGATTCGATCGACACGCTGCCCGGCGCTACCACGGCAATGGCCAGTGAAGCGGTGGACGCCCATAGCACAAAACCACCTAGCGCAATAAACAGGATCGCATACCCCAGCTTACGGTAGCCTTTGTCGCTGGTGGGCAGCTTTTCACTGGCCTCCCCATCAAACGTCATAGGCCCTTTGGGGGTGACGTCGATCTCGGAAGAGGGCAAATTGCGTTTTTCGTCGCTCATGATTTCTCCTCGCTGCCACGGCCACCGGAGATGGCTGAGAGACGGGCAGCGCTTTGCTGACTAACTTGCTCACGCGGCTTTTTGGCAAACTGGGCCAGCACTTGGTCGCGCGGCCCGAACATGCTGACTTGCCCTTCTTTCATCACCAGCAGCTTGTCCATATTTTTGAGAACGCTGGTGCGGTGGCTAATCACAAACAGGGTCGTCCCTTCTGCCTTCAACTGGGCGATCGACATGGCCAGGGCACGTTCACCGGCATCGTCCAGGTTGGCGTTAGGCTCATCCAACACCACCAGCACCGGCTTACCGTAAAGAGCACGCGCCAATCCAACACGCTGACGCTGCCCACCGGAAAGCGCACCGCTAGTGGATGAAATGACCGTGTCATACCCGTTGGGCAACTCTAAAATCATTTCGTGAACACCCGCCTTCCTGGCAGCTTCCACTACCTGCTGCGGGTCTATGTTGCCAAAACGGGCAATGTTCTCACTGATGGTACCGTCGAACAGCTCGATGTCCTGGGGCAGGTAACCAATATAAGGCCCGATTTCGTCGCGGTTGTACTGGGTAATAACCCCGCCATCCAGGCGTACATCACCCACTTGCGAAGGCCAAATGCCTAACAGTACGCGCGCCAGAGTAGACTTACCGGCAGCGCTGGGGCCAATGATGCCCACATGTTCGCCTTTAGGAACGCTGAAGTTAATGCCACGAATGGTCGCCATGCGCGACCCAGGCGGTGCCGCGGCGACGCCTTCCAGTGCCACCACCCCTTGCGGTGCAGGTAACGACATCTTGCGCTCTTCGCCGGGGATCTGCGTCAGCAATTCATTTAAGCGCTCATAAGCACCGCGTGCGCTGACAAACCCTTTCCAACCGCCAATCATTTGGTCGATAGGTGCCAGTGCACGGCCCATCAGGATGGAGCCGGCAATCATCATGCCGGGGGTCATTTCACCGCGCAGCACCAACAACGCACCCAAGCCAAGAATGAGCGATTGAAAAAGCATACGCATAACTTTCGACGTATTGGTTAACGCGCCTGCTCTATCACTGGCCTGAGACTGCTTAGACAAGAATTCATGATGGCGCTTGGACCAACGACCCATAATGCCCGGCAACATACCCATGGCATGCAGCACTTCAGCGTTGCGAAGATTAGAGTTGGCCAGGTTTTGCGCCTGAATATGCTCACTATTGGCTTCAGCGAGCAGCTTTTTGGTGGCTTTCTCGTTGGCGATGGCCAGCCCGAGCAAAATGATGCCCGCGCAAGTAGCAAACACACCAAGCCAGGGGTGGAATAAGAAGAGCACGCCAAGATAAACGGGCACCCAGGGCGCATCAAAGAAGGCGAACAGGCTATTGCCGGTTAGAAACTGGCGCAGGCTGGTCAAGTCACTCAAGGGTTGTGCGCTTTGGCCGCCCTGCGCCACCAAACTACGGCGAAACATAGCGCTATAGAGGCGTTCGTTAATGGAGGTGTCAAGCTTGTTGCCAACGCGCACTAAAATACGCGAACGCACTAGCTCCAGTCCCCCCATAATCATAAAGAGGAATACGACAACCAGCGTTAGCATTAACAAGGTGTCAACACTTTGGGTAGAGAGCACCCGATCGTAAACTTGAAGCATATATAAGGGGGGAACAAGCATCAGTAAGTTGACGAACATACTGAAAAATCCCACCGATACGAACGAACCTTTGCAAGCTTTCAATGCCCGCTGCAAATCCGTTGCTTCCTGTTGCTTTGCCATGGAGGGTCCACCGTTGAATCGAAGAGGCGTCAAGCGCAGAAAATTAATCGCCGCAGCATAACAGAACTGCACCAAAGGGGGTAGGCCGCTTAACCGCCCTTTCAAACAACCTAAAGCACTACAATATATACCCAACTAATTGAAAGTTATATGCTGAACACATCAACAACGATCCTTTAAGTGGTGGACTAAGCGTAATGGAGCAGAAGCAAACAAGTGCCAGATGGTATGCCGTTCAGTGCAAGGGAGGCGAGTCTTTTCGTGCCGCTGATAACTTGGCAAACCAAGGGTTCGAGATATTTCACCCCACGCTTCGTTTGCGCAAAAAGCGCCAAGGCCGTTTACAGTGGATAACAGAACCTCTCTTTCCCTATTACCTGTTTATACGCCTTGACCAAGCCAATAGTGACTGGCGCCCCATTCGCTCTACACGGGGGGTGGCTAAACTGGTCAGCTTTGGCCTTGCGCCTGCCAAGGTGCCCGACGAGCTAATCACCGCCCTACAGCACCACACTCAGCACACTGACTCCCCTGGGAATCATCATCCTTTGATACTGCCCGGCGAAACGGTGAGTGTTGACACCGGCCCCTTTGCAGGCAGAGAAGCCGTCTTCAGCCAAGCGCTATTCAATCAAAAAAAAGGCGAGGAGCGGGCCATGGTGCTTATCGAACTGCTAAACCGCACTCACCGAATAGAAGTATCGCTAGGAGACATCTCTCCTAGGCCTTGATTCAAGCTAAAAACTTTACTTTGTAAGATATTGCTTACAAATGTGTAAGCAATATCTTACCGCTATGTGTTTTTTTGTAGCAATACTGGATGAACGCTCCCTCTTGCCTAGCCAAACAAGCCAATAATGAGTAAATTGGCACCACTTCGATTAAGATGAACAGCACAAAGTATTAAAAACTTTATTCTTGACTTATTTAATGAGAATATCCGCAAGCGAACAGATGTCCTCTTGTGGCATTTGCTATTACCACATTAAGTAAGACCTGCACTGCAACTGGGTACCTTTTATGTCTCGTCAGCTTGACCTCAATAATGCCATTAGCGTCAAAACTGCCTTGAAAGTGTTGCCCCCCGGCATGTACACCGCCAGGTACCTGGGCACCTACGTCAAAGGTGAGCCCGCTGAATCGTCTACGGCGGCACGGGCGAACATCCCGCTTGCCTTCAGTCAAGCACCTATTCAGATGAGAGGGTTAATCGAGTTCGTCAGCCCCGAGCACATTTCCAACCAAACGCTCGCCTCTCCCGGTGATTACCTACTGCTTAATGTTAAGAGCGGCGATGCCGTGTTGGCGGTAAGCAAATATTCCCCACGTGCGCTGACTGACAACGTTGATGTGCATTGGCGCATTGAGCCACTGAATCAGCAGTTGAACACGAATAGCCAGCCAAGCACGAACAGTCAGCCTAGTGAGCGCGCCACTCCAGCGAAGGCATCGCCCATCACTGAGGCAGCCGCTGAGCAGTTTGCGTTGCTGGGCCACGTCGAGCGCCAAGGTGATGTCCGCGTTAGCGCCGGTGAATGGTTGGGCGACCCGGAAAGCAAGGCGCGCCTGGAAGGTTTCCAAGTGATATGGCCGCAAAAGCCAGATGAAGTCACCGTGGTGGCAGGCTGTAAAGCAGGCCAAGCAACACAGCAGGTTAAAAACGACGAATTTTTGGGTACACGGCAAAAAGCCACACCGATTACGCAGCTAGCCGTGTGCTTGAACGGCCCTGAGGCGAGTAACTACCAATTAAACGGGGAAGCAGCTTTTTCGGATGGCTCACGCCAGCAGCTAGGCGACCCCAAAGCAGTCGCGGGAAGCAATGGTAGTTACTTGGTCGCGGTGCGCTTATCAGTGGCTCCCAACCAACCAGCTACTACTCCCAACCAACCGGCCTCACCGGCTTCATCGGCGCGATCGCGTTGGTTGGATCCTGAAAACACTTACATACGCCAGCGTTAACGCAAATTAGCAAAGCGGCTCTGAGTTGCTAATGCCATATCGAGAAATTGACATGGGCATCGTTAATAACAGGCATATCACCGAATGCCTAACCGCATTGTTCGAGCCGCCCCTGGCAGCTTGTACAATCTACCGAACTGGTTTCGGTAGCGTTCCACCTTCACTGTTTTATCATTCAAGGTAGCTAAAAATGGCTAATTACGACTCCACATCCAATGAAGTAGCAAACGGGATCACTGAAGCCCGACCTACTAATACAGCACTAGAAACCGCGATCACCTCTATCCTCGCCGATATTAACGGTGGTGGTAATGTGTCGGTAGAAAGCGAAGTTTCTACCGCTAGCGCTGCCCAAAACAGCACCGCCGACGTTCTCTTTATGAACCTTGGTGAAAACGAGCGCGGCAGCTCAGAAACACCGGTTCAATTCGACGACACTGGCCGCGAATCTGGTCGTGTCTACGTATTCGATGGTGACGAAGGCGTTTATGCCAACTTCAACACCGTTGAGCGCGTTATCGTTGGTACCAACGGTGGTGACGAATTCACCATCAACGGCGACCAGAACACAACGGTAGACGGCGGTGCAGGCAACGACACCATTACCGCCAGCGGTGGTGATGATTCAATTACTGGCGGCGCAGGCGATGACTCCATCACTGGCGGTGCTGGCAACGACTCGATCTACGGCGGCGCGGGCGACGACGTAGCAGTATTCGAAGGCAACGCTGACGAATACACCATCGAGAAAAACGGCGCGATCACCGTCGTTACCAATAACGAAACCGGTGATGTGAACGAAGTCGTTGGTACTGAAAACCTCTCCTTCGCTGATGGCGAACAAGTGGTTGAGATCAGCAGTGACGTTCAAGCGCTGACCACGCTCTACAAGCAGCTGTTTAGCGACAACGACGCACGCAGTCAGAATGGCGAAGGCCAAGCTGACCTGGAAGGCCTGCAGTACTGGGCTGACCGTGCTGAAGAAGGCACTTCACTGGGCAAAATCGCGCTCAGCATGCTGAACTCTGACGAAGCGGGCAACAAGCTTGAAGCACTTGACCTAAGCACCAGCGAAGGCCAAGCAGCAGTGATTGATATGCTCTACACAGATGTCCTTGGACGTCCCGCAGCAGATATCGATGAAGCAGGTCGCGACTACTGGATTGCCGAAGCTGAACAAGGCGCATCCATGGAAGACATTGCTTCAAGCTTCATGCAATCTGAAGAGCTGCAAGAGCAAAGCGTTAACGCTACTGAGTGGGACTTCCTGCTCTAAGCCATTAGCGCTGAGCAAGCCTTTAGCGCACAACGCTAGTGGGCAAGTAAGTCTAACAGTGGGGGTTCGCCCCCACTGTTTCTGTTTTTTTATGACGCAACGCATTCTGCTTTTCCTCCCATACGCATCGCTTCGTCAAGTGTGAATGGGAAGGCAAGCCGGTAGCGACAAGCCCCCAGCCAAACAGTTGAATACTCCCGTGCCTATTAATAGTGCCTACTATCATGTTTAGTCATTTTCACCAGCACATTGAAGCATGCCTTCAGCAAAACGATGTGCCAACGGCTAAAACGGCGTTGTTTGGCGCGCTAGGGCACACCCAACTCCACCAGGAGGCGCGGCTGTGGCTAGGCATCGCGGGCTTGCGCACCCAG
Source organism: Vreelandella arctica (assembly GCF_037070215.1). Lineage (NCBI taxonomy): Bacteria > Pseudomonadati > Pseudomonadota > Gammaproteobacteria > Oceanospirillales > Halomonadaceae > Vreelandella > Vreelandella arctica. The sequence goes on from NZ_JBANSN010000012.1 coordinate 39,660, forward strand.
GATACTTGGCTTGCAAGCGCGGCGCTGGCAAGCTTAGCCACCACCAGCCAAGACCCCAATACCTTTTCACTGCTAGCCCAAGCTTTGCCTACGAAGGCCGGAAAGTTGGCCGCCAGCGAAGAAGCCTACTACCTTGCCCCCCATGAAAAGGCACCGCTGCTTCGGCTGATCAGTCAACGCCAAGCCAATCCAGCCTCTGCCGCCAACCTGGAAAAACTGCTACACCACCATGTAACCGGCATTCGAGACCCGAAATCACTTGCCCCGCTAGCCCCTGCCATCGCCAACGTCTGGGGGTCGCTGTGCGGCAGTGTATGGTGGCAAGAAGGCAAGCTATGTGGATGGTGTTTAACAGAAGCCACCCAGCAGGCGCCAGAACTTCTACTGGCAGTAGGCAACAGTCAGCATACAGTAAGCCTAAAACGCTACCAGCCACTGAAAAGCGCTACGGGCAGCACGATGTACGCGTGGTGGTTCAGTCTATCGCTTGAAAACACAGGTGGCGCCCCCGTTCATGCCAGCGTTACGCTGGCAGGTGCCCAGGCCACGCTCATCGGCAGCCCTGCACGCCCAACCGGCAGTGTACCGCCTCGTTTAGGCACTTCGTCCAACAAGCCCACGCCCTTAACACCAGGTAAGCAAGTGCCCACTGCGGCGCCTGTCACCGTGTTAGTGCCTGTTTATGAAGGCTACGAAGAAACCTTAGCGTGCCTGCACAGCGTCGTGGCCAGCTGCGCCCACCACCAAACGCCGTTTGAACTATTGATCGTTAACGATGCCAGCCCCAACAAGGCACTGGTAGAAGCGCTTGATAGCTTCGCCAACACACACCACGCCACCCTGCTGCATCAGCCGACCAACCAAGGCTTTATCAACACGGTGAACCGGGGGTTAGCCCACAGCGCTGGCCACGACGTGATCCTGTTAAATGCTGACACGCTGGTGCACGGCGATTGGGTAGACCGGCTGCAAGCAAGCGCTTACCAACATGCTAACGTCGCCTCGGTCACGCCACTCACCAACAATGGCGAGTTAATGAGCCTGATAGGCCCCTGCAGCCCAGCCGATGCGTTAACATTAAACCAGTTGGCCGCTCTGGATAACGCCGCCGCCACATCAAATCAACATAGCGATGACGCCTGCGTGGCTATCAATACCGGCTGCGGGTTTTGCCTTTACCTGCGCCACGATGCGCTAGCCGCGCTAGGCGGTTTAGACCCCGCGCTAACCCGCGGTTATGGTGAAGAGTCAGACTGGTGCTACCGAGCGGAAGCCAATGATTGGCAACACCGCGGCGCGCTGAACGTGGTGGTCGCTCACCAAGGCGGTATTTCTTTCGGCAGTGAAAAGCGCCTTCGCGTGAAGCAGAACCTGGTCATCATCGAGCAGCGCTACCCGCATAGCAGCCAAGCCTTCGATGCCTGCCAGCAGCAAGACCCCATGCGCGAAGGCCGCGAACGCGCCGTTCGGCACTGGCTTTACCACCAGCCGCTGGCCAGTTTGCGGCCTAGTACTCATGGTTCAGCCCAGCCATCCACAACCGGCTCTGCCACCATCAGCGTGTGGCCAAGCCAAGCCCACGCCTTGCGTGCCGCGCAACAACATGGCTGCGCCATGGCGCTGGTGGGGCAAACCTTAACCCTTCGTGGCGAATGCCCCCATCCGTGGCAGCTCCGCTATTGGCTACCCGCGGAACAACAGCGCTGCCAACAGGATTTAAACGCCCTGGGTATCACAACGATTACGGCCGCCACTGAAGCGATGAGACACACGTTGAGCGCCCTGCTCCCCGCGATGCCCAACGCCCTAGCCACCGGCACCGGCACCGGCGCTTTTGAACCGGCGGTTTCAGAATCAGCATCATCCGAACCAGCCCCCATCATCCAATTCGTCGCGGATGATGCCGATACGGCGCTGGATGCAAGCAGCGGTGGTTTGCTGATAGTGCTGGGAGAACCCAAAAGCTTGGAACAGCCAGCGTTCATTGCCTGGGTAAGCCAGCTAGCTCGCCAGCAGTCGTCACTATACCTACTGCATGGCAGCCCCAAGCGCGCTAACCACCCGCTTGCCAGTAGCGGCCAGCTCTATCCCTTTATGCTGCCGCGGCTACAGCGCCGCGAACGCATTGAGCTACTGATACACCACTTGCCGTTAAGCGGCCTACTGCTGCTGGATACCACCGCGACCACCCTGGCCGACGCCCATTGGCTGCACGGCATGCGCCCGCTACCGATCTGGAGCGCCCCAGGCGTTAGCAGCACTGATGACGCCTTACCGGTGACTGAACTGCGCGATTACCCAGCGCCAAGCGAACACCCAAACGCGCAAGGAGTCCTGGCATGAACATGGTCAACAATCCCACAGGGATGCGCGGCACCCTTACCGCTTACGCAGGCAACATGGTCCAAGGCTGGGTACACAGCCACATCGAGCCCGAACGCCAATGGGCGGTCGCCCTTTACGATGGCAGCCAGCTGTTAGCCCTGGCCCACGCCAACGCCTTTCATCCCCAGGCACCCGGCAGCGGCTTGCATGGGTTTAGTATCGCTCTTGGCGATGCCCAGTGGCACCAGGCCACCGCCCTCACTCTGTGCCTGGCCAATACCCCCGAACACGTGCTTGACCAAGTAACGCTGACACCCGCTAGCGCGACACTGCATACCCCAGAAAGCTCCCGCGTGCAGTGGCAGCCTGGGCTGATCGTAAGCGGCTGGATGGTCGAACCGACTGCCCCGCAGCAACCGCTCACCCTGCAGGTGCGTGAACGCGGCAAGCTGCTTGCCGACGCCACGCCCAAGCACTGGTTGACGTATGATCAACAGCAGGTAAAAGGCGCATTTAACGTCACACTGCCCTTCTCATTGGCCGATGGCGAGCCCCACACGCTCACGGTGACTGACCACCTGGGCCGTGAGTTGAGCGGCAGCCCACTCACTCTTCAAGAGTGGCCCAACGGCCTAAACGACTGGATTAGCACGCTGGCCCCTCAGCTGCCCGCTGCCACAAAAGCGTTACTGGCCCGCCAGCTGGACCGTTACGAACGGTGGCTACCCCGGGCGGCGGGCCTTGCCAGCTACCCCGATTGGCTGCACGCCACGCCAATCTCCAATACCACCCGTACCAGCAAAGGGTGTATCGGTATCGTATGGCTGGGCGCCGCCCCCAAGCAGCCCGCCAAGGTCAGCGGCCTAACGCTTCAGCACCGGAGCGCCGACACCGCCACGCAAGAGAGCCCCAGTGCCTATCAAGCGCTACTGCAGCAGCTCGCCCAGCAAACCGATGCAGTGCTGCAACTGCACGAGGTCGACACGCTCTCACCCCAAGCGCTTCAGCAAGCGTGGCAGGCCCTGGCCACCACGCCCACGGCACAACTGGTCTACAGCGATTTTGATATCCCCCCGGCTGAAGAAGGCCAGCCCGCGCTGCCCGCCTTGCTGCCCGCCTGGGACCCAGAGCGCCAATGGGCGCAGGATATCGTCGGCGGCGGCCTGTGCCTGGTGCGCAGCCAAGCGTTGCTCAATAGCGAGCAGCACACCGCCGCCCAGCACCCGGAAGAGTTCAGCTACGCCGCACTTGAAGCCATTAACGCCTTCAGTGATGAAACCAGCGTGCTACACCTACCGCTGATTGGCAGGCACCGCAGCCAACCCTGGCCCACTACCAGCCAGACCCAGCTTGAGCGCCTGCAAGCACGGTTGGCCCGCCAGGATGCACACGCCACACTCAGCCTGCATGCCACACTGCCGGTGTATCACTACCGCAGGCAGTTAACTCAAGCCCCTAGCATTACCCTAGTGGTGCCCACCCGCGATGCCTTGAGCCTGCTAAAGCGCTGTGTAGACACCATCGCAGAGCACACCGATTACCCCGGCGACGTCACCCTGCTGGTGGTCAATAACGGCTCTACCCAGCCCGAAACGCTGGAGTACTTCGCCACGCTGCGCCAGCAACCCGCCCAGCCACTGGGCCAGGGACAGTTGCATACAGAGGTGCTGGATTACCCCCATCCGTTTAACTATGCCGCGATAAACAACGCAGCCGTTGAACACGCCAGCACCGAGCTGATCGCCTTGGTGAATAACGATATTGAAGCCCTGCACCCAGCGTGGCTAAGCGACATGACCGCCCTGCTTCAGCGTACCGGCACCGGCGCGGTAGGCGCCAAACTGCTGTGGCCCAATGGCATGGTGCAGCACGGCGGCGTGATTGGCGGGCAATATAGCGGGCTGGCCGGGCACGTAGGCAACCACTGGCACAACGATGACCACGGCTACCTTTACATGAACCACCTGACACAACGGTTCAGCATGGTGACCGCCGCCTGCCTGCTGCTGCGCAAAGCCGACTACCTGGCAGTGGGTGGGCTCAACCCGCGGGACTACCCGGTCGGCTTCAACGATGTCGATTTATGCCTGAAGCTGCGCCGCCGCGGGCTAAGCGTGGTATGGACCCCCAACGCCCGGCTGATTCATGCCGAATCCGCCACGCGGGGCAAGGACGAAGCGCCGGAAAAAGCCGCGCGCGCCCAACGCGAAATGACCATGCTGCGCGAACGCTGGGGAAATGCGCTGTATAACGACCCGGCCTACAACCCCAATTTAGCGTTGGATGTGCACACAGCGCCCTTTACCGGGCTGGCACTGCCCCCGCGTAGCCGCACAGCCAGAACCAACGCGCTGAAGCTGTAGGGCTTCAACGATAACGCTTAAACGATAGGGCTTAAACAAGCCAAGCATCACCCCCAACGGCAAAAGGAAAAGCCAGCGGCACATACCGCGCCATGAGCGCTAAGCGAGACGCCTCAATCGTCTTGCCTGGCGGTAGCGTGCCTAAACGCTTTTTTACGACCCTACGAATCCCAGCAACACGCCAGGAATAACTCCGCACAGGAAGCACTATGACCATGACCGCCGCCGACCTCAGCGTTTTACAACCCACGCTGCAGACCCAAGCCCAAAAACACTTTTTGAATGTGGGATGCGGCAGCGCTGGCCCTGAACGCCTGCCGGAATGTTTTCAAGCCGACGGCTGGCAGCAGATTCGCCTGGATATCAACCCAGCGGTAAACCCCGACATTATCGCCAACCTGACGGATCTCTCCGCGGTTGATACCAACAGCATGGATGCGGTGTTCTCCTCGCATAACATCGAACACCTTTACCTGCATGAAACGGTCATCGCGCTAAAAGAGATGTACCGGGTGACCCGCCCCGGCGGCTTTTTACTGATCACCCTGCCTGATCTACAGCAAGTGGCGCAGCTGGTGGCCCAAGGCAAGCTGAGCGAAGAAATCTACCGCTCGCCGGTAGGCCCCATCAGTGCGTTGGACATGCTTTACGGCCACCAGGCATCGGTCGAAAAGGGCAACCACTTCATGGCGCACAAAAGCGGCTTCGATAAAAACAGCCTAAGCCAAGCGCTACTCAACGCCGGGTTCAGCGAAGCCCGCGTGACCGCTGACGACCACTACAACCTCTGGGGCTACGCCCAAAAAGCCTAGCGTGGGAGGCAGCGTTAGCTCGCGACCCGTTACCACCAACTCCGCCCTAGCCCCTTAAAGCAAACAAAGAAAACGTATGCCAACCAAGCAGCCCAACAGCGCTCAGCAACAGCTTCAGCGCTTAACGTACATCATTTGGCAAACGCGGCCCGACCTGCAGTCCTTATTCAAGAACACCGCGTCTGAAGCGTTTCACCTGTGGCTATTACTGCACGGCCGTAATGAATATCAGGGGCTGGCAGAAGTATTACAGAACGTACCGTTACCTATACTTGAACAGCCGGATGAGCAAGCCCATAGCCAAACAACACCATGTCTGACGCGTTTTATGCGCGGTATCTGGCAAAGCCGCCCTGATCTTCAAGCGGCATTTAATTTGGCACAAACTGGAGGTCAAAATGACTTCATTCGCTGGTACTTCCTGTTTGGCATCAACGAACATAACCTGGAAGATTACATCTCCCAGGCACAATTAAAATGGCTGTTAAGCTCCGCCTTTAGCGATCTTCACCTGCCCAACGTGCTCATGTTGGTATGGGAACAAGACCAAGCCTTACAACAGCAATTTAGCAGCCCTCAATCACCCGAATTTTTAGACTGGGCACGCCAGCATGGGCGCAAGCAGTACCCCCTATTAGCGACCATCGCCACACTGGCTGAACGCAAACAGTCAACAATGAAGTCCAACAATGCCGCCAATACACCCGAGCGGGCGTTGGGTATTAACTTAATCGGTTACGCCAATGGGCAATTTGGTATCGGTGAAGATGTACGCATGGCCGCCCTAGCGTGTGAAGCCGCGGGAATCCCCTTCACCATTTACAATGTCACGCCAGGCAAAGAAGTCGATTTAGCCGCCAGCCAAGCCGACCAACACGTTTCTGACCAACTGCCCTACGCCATTAACCTGTTTTGCACAACCGGCATCGAAACGGCACGGCTTGCCGCGGTGGAAGGCCAAAAACTCTTTAAGGGCTACTACTGCATTGGCTATTGGCCATGGGAATTACCCGAGTGGCCCGACACCTGGCATATCGCCTACGAATACATTGATGAAATTTGGGCCTCTAGCCGCTTTGCCTACAATGCTTACATTGGCTCTTCGACCAAACCGGTGCGCCACATGCCGATGGCAGTCAGCGTCGAGGAAAGTACCCATAAAACACGCCAAGACTTTGGGCTACCCGAAAGCGACCACTTATTTGTGTTCTCGTTCGACTTCCTTTCCAGCGTTAAACGTAAAAACCCACAAGCCTGCATAAAGGCATTTCAACGCGCCTTTCCCCAGGGTGATGAACCTGTTGGTCTCGTGGTCAAAGCCATGCGCGCAGAAGACAACCCGCTCTGGCAAGCCTTGAAAGCGCAGGCTGAAAGGGACCCACGCATTCATATCATTAATGAAACCCTCTCGCGTGGAGAGGTGCTAGACCTCTACCGTGCCTGTGACTGCTTTGTTTCCCTACACCGCAGCGAGGGCTTTGGGCGAGGCATTGCCGACGCCATGCTGCTGGGCAAGCCTGTTATTACCACCGGCTACTCCGGCAACTTAGACTTCACCATGCCCGCCACTGCCGCGCTGGTAGACCACCAACTGCAAACACTGACCAAGGACGACTACCCCTTTGGCGAAGGCCAACAATGGGCAGAACCTAACGTAGAACACGCCGCCTGGTGGATGCGCCGCCTGCTTAACCAGCCAAACCTAGCCCGTGCACTGGCCACACAAGGCCAGCAACTCATCCAAAACGCGTATACCCCCACCCCCGTGGGTGAATACTATCGCGCCGTGCTCGAAACACTTTAATCGCACTAACTGTTTTTTATTCACGAGACCACTGTTATGACATACCCACACTCTTCCATTACTCCTGTGATTCTTTCTGGCGGTTCAGGTAGCCGTTTATGGCCCATGTCACGGGCTGGTTACCCCAAGCAGTTTCTGTCACTCGCAGGTAACGACAGCATGCTGCAAGCCACTGTGAAACGGGTAAGGGGCGAAGCGTTCTCGGCGCCGTTGCTGGTATGCAACGAAGAACACCGATTCATTGTGGCCGAACAGCTACGCAATATTGATTGCACCGCCAAAGACATCATCCTTGAGCCGATAGGCCGCAACACCGCACCTGCCGTAGCGGTCGCGGCGTTGCGCCTTGCAGAAGAAAACCCAAACACCCTCATGTTGGTAATGCCTTCAGACCACGTGATTCAAGATGAAACCGCTTTCAGCAACGCCGTAAACCGCGCCGCCCAAGCCGCCAATGAAGGCGCTTTAGTCACCTTTGGCATTACCCCCAGCGCACCGGAAACCGGCTACGGCTACATCAAATACGCTGGGCAGTGGCAGCGCCATGAAGGGGTGCATAGCGTGGCGCAATTTGTTGAAAAGCCAGACCACGCCACCGCACAAGCCTATGTGGAAGATGGCCACTATCTGTGGAATAGCGGCATTTTCCTATTTACCGCAAAGGCTTACTTAAATGAGCTAGAAGGCTCCAACCCTGAAATGGTGCAGGCAGCCAAACAAGCACTTGCCAACAATGAAACAGACCTCAACTTCTTGCGGTTAGAAAAAGAAGCCTTTTCCGCCTCCCCGTCAGACTCCATCGACTATGCGGTAATGGAAAAAACGGCCCACGCCGCAGTGGTACCCGTAGAAATGGGCTGGAGCGATTTAGGTGCCTGGTCCGCGCTGTGGGAGATTCAGCCCAAAGATGAAAACGGCAACGCCACCCAGGGCGATGTAATGCTTCACGACACCCGCAACAGCTATGTACATGCCGACCACAAGCTGGTGGCCGTCGCAGGGTTAGAAAACGTGATTGTGGTCGCGACTGATGACGCCGTACTCGTCGCAGACCGTAACAACGCCCAAGATGTAAAACAGCTGGTGGAGCAACTAAAAGCGCAAGGCCGCGACGAACACAGCCTGCACACGACAGTGCACCGCCCCTGGGGCTGCTACCAGGGTATCGACTTAGGTGAACGCTACCAGGTCAAACGCATTACCGTGCAGCCGGGCGAAAAACTATCGCTACAAATGCACTACCACCGCGCCGAACACTGGATTGTGGTCAGCGGCACCGCCAAAGTCACCATTGGTGAGAACGCCACGTTGCTACGTGAAAACGAATCCACCTACATTCCTATGGGCGAAACCCACCGCTTAGAAAACCCCGGCAAAGTGCCGCTTCACCTCATCGAAGTGCAATCCGGCAGCTACTTAGGTGAAGACGACATCGTACGCTTTGAAGATGGCTATGGGCGAAGCCCTCAGTAACCTATCCATTTTTTTGGTTTTCCTGACAACAGCTGATACCCATCATGACCCAAACACTCTGCATCACAGGTGCTTTTCAACCTGAACTAAACGCCATAAGCGCCCCGCTTTACCAAGCGGGCTTAGCGCCTGCTGCTTCTCTCCAACGGGAAACCAGCATCAGCATGCACACCTGGCATCAACGTGCCAAAACCGCCTTTGCTGAAAACCGCCCGTTGGGCAAACTCTGGGAAAATGTTGCCAACGACCTGCTACTGGCCAACTTGGATAAGCCATGCTGGGGCTGGCACGATGCCGACAGTATCTGGGCGATGGCGTTCTGGGCAGAGCAGGAACCCAACACCCACTTTTTACTGGTAGCAACACGCCCAGAAGTTGCGCTAGCCCAACGCCTGCAAGAAGCCAAGGAAGAGAGCGAGCTTGATATCCCCGCCTTGTTAACCCATTGGCAGCACCACCACCAACGGCTGCTGGATTTCTACCTCGCTAATCCAGAACGCTGCCTGGTGGTAGATGCTGAACAGGCCCAACAACACCCACAAGCACTGGTAAAGCTGTTGGCACACCGCTGGCAGCTGCCCTTGGATGCACACGGCATTTCCGAACCCACCACAGCACCCAGCCAACCCGATGCGCTAGCGCTCTATTTGGCCCAACAGCTAATCGAACAGCACCTGCTCACCCAGCAGGATAAAGGCTTTCAAACACTGCATGCCGAATTGCAAGCCGCACAACACCCGCTGGTGAATAACCCACCAGAACCTGCCCAAGCCGCCAGCTTAGAGGCCATTGTTCTGCACTACCAGCAACTGAATAACCAGCAACAAAACGACCAACGCCAGCTGGCAAGCGATGCGCAGCAAATAGAAACACTGACACAGCAAATAGAAACACTGGCGCAGCAGCGCAATAGCCAACAAGACGAGATTGAAGCGTTTACCAAAAAGACGGATCAGCTAAGCCAGCAGCTTCAACAAGCCCAGCAGGCATTAAGCGCCGCTGAACAGCAGCACCAAACTGAGCAGAGCAAACAGCAACAAGAACTTGACGACCTTAAGCAAGAAAGCGAGCTGCTGTTGCTCCAGCTGCATCAGGTTCAGGAAGAGCTGGAAAGCACCTTCTTAAAGCACCAGCAGCTTGAAGGCCAGCATCAAACGCTTCAAGGCCAGCACACGCATTCCCAACAACAGCTGGCGCAAGCGCAAGAGCGGCTTAAGCAAACCGAACAGCAGCATCAACAGAACAGCGCAGCACAAAGCCAACAGCTGGATGCGGCGAAAAAAGAAATACAGGCACTCACCCAGCGTGGGCAAAACCTGTCACAGCAGCTAAAGCAAGCTGAGCAGCAGCGCAAACAAGCCGAACAGCAGCGCGATGCCGATAAGCAGAACAAAACCACGCAACGCCAGCAGCAGGAAGAACTAGAAAACGTGAAGCAGGAAAGTGAATTGCTACTGCTTCAGCTACACCAGGTGCAAGAAGAGCTGGAACATTACTTCCTTGAATACCAGACGCTCAACGAATCACATCAAACCCTGGAAAACCGCTGGCAGCAGCTTTTACAGCGCAACTCAAGCCTGTTAGATATAAGCCAAATGAAAGTGCGCGAAGAAGGCGGTAAACGCCACTGGCAGGCGGTTAACGCCATTATCGGCGGGCGCCAACTTGAATCACTGCGGGTAGCTACTCAGCAGCATGCCCAAGGTGTCAATATCTACCTGCCTGCAGAGTATCTAGACACCCCCTTAACAAGCGATGTGCTAGCCCTAGAAGCCCCGCTAACCCAAGCCAATTGGCAACAGCTGCAACAGCTCACTTCCCGCGACTGGCAATTGGTAACTCAGCTCCCTCGCTTGCTGCAACTGGGCGCACAACACGCGCTTCCAAGCGAAGAACACGCAGAACTTTCGCATTACCTTGGCGGTTGGCAACAAGCGTTTACCCAACTCCCTCCCGTACTGCGGGTTAATAACATTGAGCTACGCAACGAACAAATTAACCCCGATTACGAACACCTGTGGCTAAACCTTGAAGGCATGACCTTTGGCAACGAGGTACATGACCGCTGGAGCGTGCGCCTAGCCAGCAACGACCCGCAAACAGACCATTTAGGCAACCACTTCAAAATAGAAATACCCGAGCAGCCAAAAGAATGGCTAAGCAGCTGGTTTGCAGAAAGCCAGGACGAACTAGGTACAAAATGGGAATTACGCTTTGCCATGCCAGAAGCCATGGACACCGGCGTGTGGCAACAGCTAAGCAAACACGATCAAACCCGGCTTGCCAGCCTCGTCGCGCAGCTACCCCAGCTGCTAGAACGCGTAGCACAACACCAGCCTGCGCTTTCACGCCCTTGGGAACAGTGGCAACAGCTAGCCAACAGCACCCAGCGCATCCTTCAACAACACGGATGAGCCAGCAACCGCCCTTGTGTCATTGCGAGGAGCCCGCGACGAAGCAATCGACACACCACCGGCCGTAACAAACGAGACCCACAATGCCCGACCAATCACACGCAGCGCCCTACCACACGCTGATTCACATCGGCTGTGGCGCAACGCCTAACCTCACCGCTTACGGCCAACTGGCTAAACACGGCTGGCTGATTGATGCCGACCAAGATGTTATCAACCACCTGGAAACGGTACTGGCAACGCACCCCACGTTGCGTTGCCAGCAATCATTGGTAGGCACACAAGAGCAAACCGGCACGTTTTACCGTTACAGCGCGCCATGGGCGAATGGCTTAACTCCCATCGACGAAGCCACCCAGCGCCTCTACCCAGGTTTGCGCTGCCTGGATAGCACCGAACAGACCATCACGCCGGTACATACGCTGGTAGAACACTGCTTACCCGCCAACGATTCCGAGCCAGCAGGCCAACACCTTCTGTTACTAGAAGCAGGCCAACAAAATGAGCCCCTGCTAAACGCACTGGAAGAAACAGGCCAGCTCAAACGCTTTGCCACAGTGATTGTGTTACCCGCACACCGCCGCGCCCTGCCCATTCCCGTGCCCCCCAGCCTGCATGGCCCGGTAGACGCCCCTGCCGGGCTAAGCCTGCCGGAAAACAGCCAAGTGCTTAAACAACACCCGCTGCTTGAGCAAACCCAGCACTACCAGCAAGCCCTAGCACACACCGAGCAACAGCTAGAAGAAGCCGAACAGGCCCGTGTCATTGCGAGGAGCGAAGCGACGAAGCAATCTCAAGCCCTGGAGGCCACCCAAAAGCAGCTCACCGAGCGCGACCAACAGCTAGAAGAAACCGAACAGGCCCGTGTCATTGCGAGGAGCGAAGCGGCGAAGCAATCTCAAGCCCTGGAAGCCACCCAGCAGCAGCTTACCGAGCGTGATCAACGGCTAGCAGAAGCCGAACAGGCCCGTGTCATTGCGAGGAGCGAAGCGACGAAGCAATCTCAAGCCCTGGAAGCCACCCAAAAGCAGCTCACCAAGCGCGACCAACAGCTAGAAGAAGCCGAACAGGCCCGTGTCATTGCGAGGAGCGAAGCGACGAAGCAATCTCAAGCCCTGGAAGCCACTCAAAAGCAGCTTACCGAGCGTGATCAACAGCTAGAAGCAGCCGAACAGGCCCGTGTCATTGCGAGGAGCGAAGCGACGAAGCAATCTCAAGCCCTGGAAGCCACCCAAAAGCAGCTCACCGAGCGTGATCAACAGCTAGCCGAGCGCACCCAGCAGCGAGATGAAGAGTGGCATAAAGGCGAGCAGTTAACGAAAGAACGTGATGAGCTAAAGCATCAGTTGGAAGAAGCACAAAAACAGTGCGAAGAAGCCCTGCACCAAAATCATCAAAATTTTCAGGCCAAAACGGCTGCAGAAGCTCGCGTAGCCCAACTCGAAAAAGAGCTTGAAATAGCCACACAGCAAATTCAACAGAGCCGCCAGCAGCTCCACCAAGAGCAAAGCCATCGCCAACAGCTAATCGAGCAAGAGATGCTCAAAGCAGAAGCACAACTTGACCTGATTAAAGATATTCTCATTCAGGGCAAGGAGTTCTAGCATGGGTAAAAAACGCAAGCAGCGTAAGTCACTTAAGCTTTCCCCTAACAAGCAACGTGCAAGCGAAGTAGTAGCGAATACCCCCACAGCATCCGCCAAGCTTACCCAAATACGCACGTATTGGCTGTTTGGTGAATGGCAAAGAATGGCCGCCATTAGCGAAGAGTCACTGGTAAGTGATAATGACCGCGCCGCCATTGCGCTATTGGTATGCAGTGCCCACCAGCAAATGAACGACCCCGATGCCACGCGCCATTGGGCACGTTTAGCCATCCAATGGGGAATAACTCCAAATAAGGTGGCTCGTTTGTTAGCCGCAGGTGTGCATAACGCTTTTGGCCGCATTGCTATATTGCGTGAGGACACAGCAGGTATTAGTAAACACTTTACCGCCAGCACCCAGCTTGCCCAGATGCAAGACACAGATACCGGCACCGTGGCTAGAGCAAAAGCCGCTCAAGAAGCAAAAACACTCAATACGGCGTTACCTGCCTCGCTGCTTAACAGCACAGCGCCTGATAACGCTCAGTATGTTGCCGATGGTTTTTATCGGGCGTTTGAAGACAAGTTTCGTGGCTCGCGGGAAAAGATCAAACGCCGCGTAAGCGTTTACCTCCCGTTCGTGCGACCAATTGCCAAACGCCACCCTGGCGTTAAAGCGCTCGACCTGGGGTGTGGGCGTGGCGAATGGCTAGAAGTGCTAAAAGAGGCCGGAATTGACAGCGACGGCGTTGACCAAGATATGGGCATGCTGAATGGCTGCCAAGCACTGGGCTTAACCGTAAAACACGGCGATGCACTGGAATATTTACGGGAGCAACCAAACGCTAGCCGCATTAGCGTTAGCCTGATTCATGTGGTGGAACATATACCCTTCGACATGTTGCGCACCCTAGTGGCCGAAGCAAAACGGGTGCTAGTGTCTGATGGCATTTTAATAATGGAAACCCCTAACCCCGAAAACTACACGGTAGGGAGTTGCACGTTTTATATGGACCCCACCCACCGCAACCCGCTGCCGCCGCCCTTATTGGCCTTTGTACCCGAGTATTACGGCTTTGAAAGAACCAAAGTGCTTAGGCTACAAGAAGGCAGCGAAACGCAGGAAAAACCACAGTTTGACGTGGAAGATTTTCTCACCGGCATTAGCCCAGACTATGCGGTGGTCGCACAAGTAGCGCGGCCTGTTACGCAAGGCGGTGCTGAAGAGGAAGGCACTTGGGAGAAAGAGTACGGGATTTCGTACTTCCTAATGTCGAAAAGAAACGCACCACCACAGCATCAGGACGAGTAATTGGTAATGGACGCGAATACAAACATTGATGCCCTGAGACGTAAGTACAAAAAAATATTTATTGAACGTGCAATGGGCTTATATAGACCAGTCGATGACACGCCGGCGGCTAAAGAAGAATGGTTAAATTTTCTTTTAAAGGGGAATGCCGCTGAAGAAATGATTCAGCTTTTAAAAATAAAAATTATTAAATTCTAATCAGTAAGAAGCAGGTAGTAGCACATCAAATCATTTCCCTAGCGGTAGAATAAAGTCAAAACATAATCTGTACCCCAACATATTAATTATTTGACTATAAACTTACATTGCATAGTTTTTTTAACCCTCTGTGTTAATCTGAAAAATCTGGAAATTCGAATTATGAAAAAAATACATATTAAAATTGCTGACAAAGGTTGGATATTAGAAAAGTGTGCTAGTGAGATCGTGAAGCATGATAAAAATATCACATATGGCCTGCATGATGAGCCACACGCTAGCCTTCAATATTATATTAATTACTCTGCAAGAAAGAAAAAAATATGTCCCATAGAGGTTGGCTTTTTTACACACTCTGAAGTTAACAAAAATGCACGTGATCGTTTTTTTTCTATTGCAAAAGAAATGGATTACTGTGTCTGTATGTCTGACATGTATAAAAATGAGCTGACTGATGCTGGTGTAAATAATGTTTCCGTTATTCCACCTGGAGTTGATCTAACATCGTTCAAGCCAAAAGTAAAAATTGGTGTTATTGGTAGAACATATCATACAGGCAGAAAAGGCGAGAATCTTGTAAAAAAAGTAATGGACATACCTGGTATAGAGTGGCGGTTTACTGGTGAGGGCTGGCCTGGTGATCCTTATAATGTTGCAGAAGGGTTAATGCCTGAATTTTACAATGACCTAGACTATGTTTTAGTTCCAGCTTTATATGAAGGTGGTCCCATGTCGGTGATTGAAGGGCTGGCATGTGGTAAGCCCATAATTTCATCTAATGTAGGTTGGGTAAGCAAATTTCCGCACATTGAATTTGAAAATGGAAGCTCAGAATCTTTAAGATTTGTTTTACAAAAAATTGTATATCAGAGGCAGCAGTTACGCAGTAGTGTTCTGGATATATCTTGGGAGAATTGGGCATATAAACATATTCAAATATTTGATAAATTATTAAGTAAATCTTACTCTAAAGTATCTAAAAAAGCTAAAAAAATTCACTCGGTTCTTATTACGCATGGGGATGAAAAAAAAAGCTTGGGAGGGCCGTCTGTAAGGGTTCCTAAAACGGTTGAAGCACTCTTAGAGAATAATGTAAATGCTGAATACATACAAACCAACAAAAAGCCTATAAGCGAAGCGAATATTGCGCATGTTTTTAATATTTGGCATCCAGATACTTGCTTTGAAAAAATAGCATCTTATAAAAAAAATGGAAAGAAAATTGTTTTTTCCCCTATTTTTCTAAATTTAGCAAACCATAAACTTTTTTCTCAAGATCTGCCTGGTGTTTTTCAAAACTATAAAAATTTTGAAAGTAAAATAATTGAAATTGATAAAAAAATAGCTGGGGAACCAAATTTACCAATACGTGAAATTTTCCCAGGATATCACAAACAAGTTGCTGCTTGTACTAAGATGGCAGATCATATTA
Source organism: Vreelandella arctica (assembly GCF_037070215.1). Lineage (NCBI taxonomy): Bacteria > Pseudomonadati > Pseudomonadota > Gammaproteobacteria > Oceanospirillales > Halomonadaceae > Vreelandella > Vreelandella arctica. The sequence goes on from NZ_JBANSN010000012.1 coordinate 55,379, forward strand.
TATGTCTTAGTGAGTATGAACTAAAATGTCTTCAATACTTAGATGCTATTAATGATAACCATTCTATAGTTAGAAACCCAGTTGATTCTGATCGATTCAATAAATCAAGCGAGACATTATTTAAACAGCAGTATGGTTTGGATGAATATATACTTTGCGTAGGCCGAATAGAGCCACGAAAAAATCAGCTAATGGTGGCTGAGGCTGCCAGAAGGTTAGGTAAAAAAGTTGTATTCATTGGTCATGAAGGCAACCCTAACTATGCGAGATTAGTGAAGGAACGTGCGGGTGAATATGGAGTTTTTATACCCAGAATTGCACCTAATAACCCTTTACTGGGTTCTGCATTTGTAGGCGCTTCTGTTTTTACATTGCCTAGTTGGTCTGAAGGTGCACCTTTGGCTGCACTAGAAGCATCTTCTACTGGCGTCCCAATGGTACTTAGTGATCGCTCCTCTGAGAGAGAGTATTTTGGTAATTATGCTAAATATGTGCGGCCAAGTGATTTAGATGGATTAACCCATAAATTAGAAGAGTCTCTTTTAAAGAAGAAAAGCAAGGAGCAGGAAAATTTTATTAAAAAATCATTCACATGGGATAAAAATGCAGCCGAAACTGCCGCAGCCTATGAAAAAGTTATTAATATTGACACCAAAAAATATCTAACAGAATACCCCAACACCAATGAAAAATTAATATATTTTGACATAACAGATTATATTTATGCTGGCGGAAAACCATCGGGAATACCGAGGGTTGTAGAGCAAGCTTATAACGCATTAAGTACTGAGTTTCCGCATAGATCTAAATTTATTTGCTGGAAAAGAAATACCAGTGACTTTGTTGAAATAAAGCCAAAAGATATAGAGCATGGAGGATTGCTTGAACGAATTCAGGCTTCAGAGCCTGCTAGTAATTTTATTGAAAAGGGATCTATTGTATTAAGCTTTGGCGGAGCTTGGGTCGCACATGACCTGTACTTCAAAGGATTGATAAATTGCAAGCAATCTTCACAATCTGTATTATACTTACTGATTCATGATTTAGTTAGATATAAGCTTAATTACCTTTATCCTGTTGAAAGTGCAAGCAAGTTTGAACTAAATGCAAGGCATTTGTTTTCACACGTAGATGCTTTTCTAACTTATTCCCAGTCAACTAAACTAGATTTAACTGAATTTTTAAAAGAATATAATTTCAACGAAACTGAAATCATTGAAATAAGACTTGGCGATTACATTCCTAAAGAAATTTCTGCGATAGATAGTTCGTCAAGTATAGTTGACAAGTATTCTAATGAAGAATATGTCATGTTTGTCAGCTCATTTGACAAGAGAAAAAATCATGCATTGCTTTTGAAGGTTTGGGAAAGATTAATTGAAACAAGAGGCGAGAGCGTACCTAAGCTTTTGCTAATAGGTAAAGTAATGTGGCCAGATGATCCAGTAGTTGAAGAGCTCACAAGAAATGAAAAAATATCAAAACATGTTCATCATCTTGTAGATATAAAAGATAATGAACTAGATTGGCTATATAAAAATTGCCTATTTACTGTTTTTCCTTCTGTATATGAGGGGTGGGGTTTGCCTGTCGTAGAGAGTCTTTTATATAACAAGTTTTGCATAACGAGCAATGCTAGCTCTACTGCTGAAATTGCACCCTATCTCACTGAATTATTAGATCCTTATGACTTTAAGGAATGGCTTAAAAATATAGAATTTTATATTGATAATGAGGTTACTTTAAAAGCGCGTGAACGTAAAATAAAAGATGAGTTCAAGCCTTTTTATTGGAACGAAGCAATTAAATTCGCCTTAGAAAAGATTTACTCGTCCGATTCTTTAAAGTTTGATCCGCCTGCATTATTGCCTAATAAAAACATTTGTTTTAATAAAAATGATCACGATAAAGCCAGCGAAAAAATACTTAATAATGGCTGGAGGTCATTCGAAAGTTCTGGAATTTGGTCATTTGAAAAAGTTGCAAGGTTAAATTTCTGTTATCCAAAAGAAACAGATCGGTTGATGATCGAATTAAAATTATTCTTTTTGTCGGCTAAAAGCATAAAGCATAATCAGGAAGTGAAGATTTTAATTAATGATAGCTTGGCATTTCAAATCAATACCTCTGAACTTGGCTCCAGAGAACTCAATGTCAAAATTCCAATTTCTGATTATGTGGAAACTGAAGGAGAGTTTTATCATGCTGAGATTTCTTTGGTTGTTGATAAGTTGTTAAAAGCATCCGATGTTTTTGCTTCTACTGATGTTAGAGAACTCGGTGTGTTGCTTAAAGGGTTATGCTTAATGGATCTAAATTCAAATGCCCCCCCTAAGAGTCCTCCTCTTTTAGGCGATGACGTGCCTGTTGCTAATTTTGATGATTTAAAAATCAAGAATGATATAAGAATGATTAAGATGTATTCGCTTGTGAAGCATAGCAGACAGCTTACTGATATAGAGAGTCTTAAATTAAGAGAGGATGATGAATTTATGAGCGGCATGAATGCTTTTTTAAATGAAAAAGCCATTAATAATGGTGGTGCCTTATAGCTGTTTTTTTAATTTTCTCTAAGACATGGTGTTACAGCTATTGTGTTAGTTCAAGTTTGTATCGGCTAAAAATAAAAAATATCATATTCCATGTTTACTTTTTTTTAAGGGTTTTTAGAATGCGAGACATAATAGTTTTATCAACACAAAGAAGTGGTTCGACTTTTTTTTGTGAAAGCTTAGAAAATACTGACATTCTAGGTATTCCGAAAGAATGTTTTCTTTTTTTAGAAAGAAAAAAGCCAATTAATAGTGATGCAAGGAAAATTCAAAAAAAATACCCTTTACTGGATATTTTAAAAGAAGAGCGGGAGAAGCATACTACTAAAAATGGTATTGCTAGTCATAAAATTATGTGGACTAGTATGAGTAAAATATTGGCTAAAAACGGGGAGAATGAGTCAAATGGTTATAAGACACTAGAAGATATCAATTCAGTTTACAATAATCCTTTGTTTATTTTTTATCGTCGAAGAGATGATTTTGCACAGTGTTTATCACATTCTAAGTTAAGAAAAACAAAGCTGGCCCATATTCGCAATAAAAATCAAGAGCTTGAGTACAAAAAAAATTAGATGACATAAGTATTACGCTAGTAGATGTTTTGACTGATTATAGAAGGCTCAAAAGTTATGAGTTGTCTTGGATTAACGTAAATGAAATTGAACCTCTGGTTATTTATTATGAAGATTTTGTTGATAATCGAAAGAAAATTATAAGTGATATAGCAATGCTCTGTAGTGCTGGAGAATTTAACAGCTTGCCCAATGTTGAAATAAAAAAAATGTCTGCAGAAAAAAGAAGAGAAGACCTTTTGTTGCACGAACAGTATATGGCTGTTAAGAAAAAATATAATATTTAGTCTTGCTGCCTCGAATTAAGCTGCTGTGAGTCAATTTTAATGCAGCATCACCAAGCACAAAGGTTAATCATGGGTTCTTTAATTACCTAAATTATATTCACTTGCGCATCATTATTGCAATTTTTTATGGAGTGCAAGCTAAGCAATTCAACTAATCCGTAATGACGAGGCTTAATGTCAATTCTTGTAACCGGTGCCGCTGGCTTTATTGGCTCTGAACTCTGTCAGCGTTTGCTGGATCGAGGTGATACAGTGCTGGGTTTAGATAACCACAATGATTACTATGATCCAGATTTAAAAGAGGCTCGACTAGCTCGCCATATAAATCACCCTAATTATACGCATGTGCGCTTAGATTTAGCCGATCGTAGTGGGGTGGAGGCTTTGTTTGTCAAGTACAAGCCTAAGCGGGTGGTCAACCTAGCAGCTCAGGCAGGGGTTCGTTATTCTATTGATAACCCCTTGGCCTATATTGATAGTAATATTCTGGGTTTCGCCCATATTCTGGAAGGCTGCCGCCATCATGGTGTTGAGCATTTAGTGTATGCCAGTAGTTCCAGTGTTTATGGTGCCAACAAAAACATGCCTTTTTCTGTGCATCATAATGTTGACCACCCCTTAAGCCTTTACGCTGCCAGTAAAAAATCCAATGAGCTGATGGCACACACCTATAGCCATCTTTATGGCTTGCCTACCACTGGACTGCGTTTTTTTACTGTCTATGGCCCATGGGGTCGCCCTGATATGGCCCCCTTCAAATTTGCTAAGTCAATTCTGGCTGGCGAGACGATCAAAGTTTACAACTACGGCAACCATCGACGGGATTTCACCTACATTGATGACATCGTGGAGGGTGTGATTCGTGTACTGGATAAACCTGCACAACCCAACCCGAACTGGGATGCATTTCAACCTGATTCAGCAACCAGTACCGCGCCCTGGCGAGTGTATAACATTGGTGGTCACCGTTTAACGGGATTGATGGATTTCATCAGTTCGATGGAATCAGCATTAGGGTTAGAGGCTAAAAAAGAGTTTTTACCCATGCAGCCAGGTGATGTTCCCGATACCTATGCCGATGTTGAGGATTTGGTGACTGACTTTAACTATCAGCCCAACACGACTGTTGAGGCAGGTGTGCACCAATTCGTTGACTGGTACAAAGGTTTTTATAGGTTTTAAGTTTTTGAAATTATAAAGGAAGGTTTTAAGTGAAAATCGCTATCGCAGGAACCGGGTACGTGGGTTTATCTAATGCCATGTTATTGGCCCAGCACCACGAGGTGGTGGCGCTGGATATAGATGCCAAAAAGGTAGCGCTGCTTAATGCCGGTCACAGCCCAATTGAGGATACTGAAATACAAGAGTTTCTGGCCGAAAAAGCGCTTAATTTTACAGCGACCTTGGATAAGCATCAGGCTTATGCAGGAGCTGACTTTGTGATTATCGCTACCCCCACCGACTATGATCCGGAAACCAACTATTTCAACACCCGCACGGTGGAGTCGGTGATTGCCGATGTGAAGGCCATTAACCCTCAAGCGGTGATGGTCATCAAATCCACGGTGCCAGTGGGTTTTACCCAGGAAGTCAGTGTGCGCCTGGAGACTAGCAACTTGATCTTCTCACCGGAATTTCTGCGGGAAGGTAAAGCACTGCATGACAATCTGTATCCTTCACGGATTATAGTCGGTGAGCGTTCCAAACGTGCAGAGCGCTTTGCCGACCTTTTGCGTGAAGGGGCTATCAAGCAGGAAGTACCAACACTTTTTGTGGACAGCACCGAAGCCGAAGCCATCAAGCTGTTTTCCAACACCTACCTGGCAATGCGTGTAGCCTACTTTAATGAGCTGGATACCTATGCAGAAACCCACAACATGAATACCCGGCAAATTATCCAAGGTGTTGGGCTGGACCCGCGCATTGGCAGTCATTATCACAATCCCAGTTTTGGTTATGGCGGTTACTGCCTACCCAAAGACACTCGCCAGCTATTAGCCAACTATCAAGACGTACCCAGCAACCTGATCAAAGCCATCGTTGAAGCCAACAGCACCCGTAAAGACTTTATTGCTGAATCCGTCCTGCGCCGTAACCCTCAGGTGGTGGGAGTTTACCGCCTGATTATGAAAACTGGATCGGATAACTTTCGTGCCAGCGCCATGCAGGGGGTGATGAAACGCATTAAAGCCAAAGGCATTGAAATCGTGGTGTACGAACCCGTGCTGGAAGAAGGCACCTACTATGGCTCGCGTGTTGAGCGTGACTTGGGTACTTTCAAAAACCAATGTGATGTCATCTTGGCTAACCGCCTAGCCGAAGACCTGCTGGATGTGAAAGATAAGGTATATACGAGGGATCTGTTTGGTAGTGATTGAGGCTTAGGCGCTTTCTTTTTCTATCATAAAAGGTATTCGTCAAGCTAAAAAATTAGTAAAGAACACCAATGCCAGTGGTTGGTATATTCGATTGTATACAAAAAATTAGAAGGAGAGAGTAATGAAAAAAGCTATTGTTACTGGTGTCACGGGCCAAGACGGCGCTTACCTTTCAGAGCTTTTATTAGAAAAAGGCTACACCGTTTATGGCGCCTTCCGTCGTACCAGCTCAGTCAATTTCTGGCGTATTGAAGAGTTAGGTATTCAAGACCACCCTAACTTCCACCTTATTGAACATGATTTAACCGACCTTTCCTCAAGCATTCGGTTAATGCAAACGGCTCAGCCAGATGAAGTGTATAACTTGGCTGCCCAGAGCTTTGTGGGGGTGTCTTTCGATCAACCTATCACAACCGGTGAAATTACCGGGCTAGGCGCGGTCAATTTGCTGGAAGCGATTCGTATCGTGAATCCAAAGATTCGCTACTACCAAGCTTCTACCTCTGAAATGTTTGGTGAAGTGCAGCAAATTCCGCAAACTGAAGTTACCCCCTTCTATCCTCGTAGCCCTTATGGTGTCGCCAAGCTATATGCCCACTGGATGACCATTAATTACCGCGAGTCCTACGGCATTTTTGCTACCAGCGGCATTCTGTTTAACCATGAATCGCCATTGCGTGGCCGTGAATTTGTCACGCGCAAAATTACCGATGCCGTGGCCAAGATTAAGCTGGGTAAATTAGATACGTTGGAACTTGGCAATATGGATGCCAAGCGCGACTGGGGCTTTGCCAAAGAGTACGTGGAAGGTATGTGGCGCATGCTTCAAGTGGATAAGCCCGATACCTATGTGTTAGCCACCAACCGTACCGAAACGGTGCGCGACTTCGTCACCTTGGCGTTCAAGGCTGTGGATATGTCTATTCGCTGGGAAGGCGAAGCGGAGGATGAAATTGGCATCGATACCGCCACGGGCAACGTTGTTGTTAGAGTAAACCCTAAATTCTACCGCCCGGCTGAAGTTGAGTTACTCATCGGTAACCCACAGAAGGCCAAGGACGACTTGGGCTGGGAGCCGACCACCAGCCTGGAAGATTTATGCAAAATGATGGTAGAAGCTGACCTACGCCGTAACCAGCAAGGTTTTTCTTTTTAAGTAACCCTACCCACAGGAGCTAAGCCAATGCCTACCGCATTAGTGACAGGCGCGTCCGGCTTTACCGGCCACTACATGGTTGAGGCACTTGTGAATGAGGGGTTTCAGGTGGTGGGGCTGGGTAGCCGCCCCACCGCTGCCCATCAGACCCTGGCCTGTGACTTAACCGATGCTTCAGCGGTTAAAGCCTGTATTGAACGCGTCAAACCAAACTGGGTCATTCATCTAGCGGCCCTTTCATTTGTAGGCCATGAAGATCAGCGGGCGTTTTACGATGTAAATGTGTTTGGTACGCTCAATCTTCTGCAAGCATTAGCATCGCTTGAAACTCCCCCTGAGCGTATTTTGGTCGCCAGTAGTGCCAATGTTTATGGCACACCCGATATGGGTGTCATCGATGAAAGCATATGCCCAGCGCCCGTCAACCATTACGCTTGCAGCAAACTAGCTATGGAACACATGGTAGCCAACTGGTTTGAACGTTTACCGATTGTGATTACTCGCCCTTTTAACTACACCGGCCCAGGGCAAGATAGCCGCTTCTTGATTCCCAAGATTGTAGAGCATTTTGCACAAGAAAAATCAGCGATTGAGTTGGGCAACATCGATGTAAGCCGTGATTTTTCTGATGTGAGAGATGTGGTGGCGGCCTATATGGCGTTGCTGGAAAGCACCGCACAAAACAAGGTGGTTAATATCAGTTCAGGTACTGATACAGCGCTACGAGCCATTATTGAAAAGATCAGTGCCTTAGCAGGGTATGATATTGAGGTCAGCGTGAACCCGGCATTTGTTAGGCCCAATGAAATACCTCGGTTATGCGGTGCAAATGCAAGGCTGAAGCAGTTAACCGGATGGGAACCCTGTTACCATCTTGATCAAACGCTTGAAGATATGTTGAACGCTAGCAGGAATACGCGTGTTGAGTAGAGCCTTCGAGAAGACCAGTAGGGCTCATTTGGTGGTTAGAGGAACATCACGTTAATGACAACCATAGATGGCTTCATCGAAGCCACCGAATTCGAACGTCTTGCTTTGGATCGTTACCTGCCTTTGATAGGAGAAGAGCCTGGAGACACCTGGGATTTTCGCCAAGCGATGGAAGGTAGCGGCCCAATATGCCTTCAAGTGCATTTTGTCACTGAAGTCTCTCGGCGTGATGATGCGTTGCGAGCTGCGTTGTTGCCTCTCGTTTTCGGTGCCGCTTGGAAAGTGCTGGATCTGTTATTGGAGCTGGCGTTCTCTCGCGCAGGGCGCAAACCGGATCAAGAACGGGGCTGGTCTATCAAAAAGAAGTGTCGCCTAGCGAAGCAAGGTGCCGGAGATATTTCGCTGCTTGGTACGGAGGCACTCACTTGGCAAGCCATAGCTCAGCTTTATGCAGAGACTGCAGAACATCGACACTGCTTGGTGCACCGTACCGCTTCTTTTTCCGTTAGCCCCCTTCAATTAACCGGCACCAGTCAGGCTGGCGCTTTATTGCCACTGGATGAGCAAGAGCTCTATGCCTTTATTCATCTGGCACAGTTGGTGGCAGATGGGGTACGAAATGGGGGTGTATCACAACGCTCCGTCGATCACCTTCACCTTTGTTTGAGAAAGCTTGAGCGCCACACTGGCGTAAAAATGGAAGAAGGAGCCCCATTGCAGCCACCTCTGAATGCTAGGATAGCCCTTGAGTTGAATTCTCATGGGTTATGGCTAGCTGATTTTGCTTACCTGCATGAGCAACTAGCAAGACGCGCACCGCACCAACATGTAGACGTGCGGATAGAGATTCCCGGTGAGTCTGGCTATGAGTTGTTTGGTCATGTAGAGAACATTCCACAACAAACTGTAACTATCGACCTCAGCAAGCTTCCAGATTATTTGGCACGACGCTGAGTTCTAAGTTCCTGCTGCCTGCATGTATGGGATTGCTTCGTCGCAGGCTTCTCGCAATGCCACACCGGCCTTGGGAATGTTAAGGGTGTTTATGTACCAATTTGGCAACTTTGGCCTTTCGGTAGCACCGAGTGACCAGCCTTACGCGATGATTGTCTGCGCAGGCATTGGCGATATGGAAAAGGAAACGCCTGCCTTCGAGATGCGCGATAGCTGCCAAGAAGCGTTTGGACAGTCGGTTCATCAACTGTTTGTGCGTGATACCTCTCGAACGTGGTACCAGCGCGAACAAGGCTGGAGCGAGTTGGTAGAAGCCATTAGCAGTTACCTGCTTGAACACACCGTTGAGCATGTGGCTATCGTCGGCTTGAGCATGGGAGGCTATGGCGCGTTAGAACTTTCTCGCGCCCTCCCCCCTTCGGTCACCACATCATTAACTACCTTCAATGTGGTAGCGCTTTCTACCCGTACGCAGCTAATACCTATTCCTGAATTTGAAACACGTAACACTGAGCTAATACAGCAGGTGTATCAGTTACGCCAGCCTGCGCTCTGGCAGTCGCTTCACCCAAGCGCTTGTTACTCGCTCGTTTTTGCTGTGGATGAGTTGGAAGATACGCTACATGCGTGGTACGTGGCTCAGCGTCAAGGTATCCAGCTTCTGGCCTCTCCCGGTAGCCATAATATTGCGCATCGATTGCGTGTCGAGGGAAAGCTCACTCGTTTTTTGCAGCAGTTATTTTCCCCCTTGTTGCATGACAAGCTAGTTGATGAGATTGGCTTTTTCCCGCCAAAACCAGCGCATTTTGCATTAGCCATGGCACGCCACAACGGTGCCGCTGAAGCAGATCAGCAATGCCTCGCTGAAGCACTACCCTCTCGGGAACGGCCTAAGTAATGTGTTGGCACCACCACAGGCTTTGAGATTACTTCACTGTGCCTCATGGCAATGACTCAGCTCAGTCCGTTGCCCTCCCAAACGTCGAAACGCTATTGATCACCTAGGAATTTTTACATCATGATATTGGTTACCGGCGGTGCAGGGTTTATCGGCTCTGCGGTAGTACGCGAGCTTATTCAACACAGCGGCCACTTTGTGGTGAATGTGGATAAGCTCACCTACGCGGGTAACTTGATGTCGCTTGAACCGGTGGCAGGTAGCGATCGTTATGCGTTCGTTCAGGCGGACATTACCGATTCACAGGCAATGCACCGGGTGTTTGAGCAGTATCAGCCCGATGCCGTTATGCACTTGGCGGCAGAAAGCCATGTTGACCGCTCGATTGATGGCCCGGCGGCCTTTATTCACACCAATATCGTGGGTACGGCGGTGCTGCTGGAAGTGGCCCGCCATTATTGGAAGGGGTTGCAGCAAAGCGCGCCACAGAAAGCGGCTGCCTTTCGCTTTCATCATGTCTCGACCGATGAGGTATATGGCGATTTAGAAGGGCCGGATAGCCTCTTTACCGAACACACGCCGTACGCGCCTAGCTCGCCCTATTCGGCCAGTAAAGCAAGCGCCGACCACTTGGTGCGCGCCTGGCACCGTACTTACGGCCTACCCACCTTGATTACCAATTGTTCGAATAACTATGGGCCGTACCATTTCCCTGAAAAGCTGATCCCGCTGATGATCCTGAACGGCATGGCCGGTAAGCCGATGCCGGTTTACGGCAATGGCCAGCAGGTGCGTGATTGGCTGTATGTAGAAGACCATGCCCGCGCGCTGTTAGTGGTGCTGGAGAATGGTGTGGTGGGTGAAACTTACAATATTGGCGGGCATAACGAGCAGTCTAACCTGGCGGTGGTGGAAACGATTTGCGCCTTACTCGATGAACAGGTGGGCACGGCGCATTTAGCAGGAAGGAGCACGCATCGTGAGCTAATCACGTTTGTGGAAGACCGCCCTGGCCACGACCTGCGCTATGCGATCGATGCGAGCAAAATGGCGCGTGAGCTTGGCTGGGTGCCGAGTGAAACATTTGAAACGGGCTTACGTAAGACCGTGCAGTGGTATTTGAATAATAAACGCTGGTGGCAGGCAATCAATCGCCACGGTTACCAGGGAGAACGCTTAGGAGTGGTAGAGTGAACATTTTAGTAACCGGAGGGAGTGGGCAAGTCGGTTTCGAGCTGCAGCGCCAGCTGTGTTGTTTGGGCGAGGTGTTGGCCCCTTCACGCTTGGAACTCGACCTAACTAACGCTGCAGCGGTAGACGCTTGGCTCGATGAACACACGCCTGGCCTCATCGTGAATGCCGCCGCGTTGACCGATGTGGATGGCGCAGAAGAGACCCCTGAGTTAGCACAGCGCTTGAACGCGCAGTTGCCCGAGCAGTTGGCGGCCTATGCGGCGCAGCAGAACATTCTGCTGGTGCACTACTCGACCGATTACGTTTATGCCGGCACGGGCTCGGCCCCGTGGGAAGAAAGCGCCACCCCCGCCCCGTTAAACGCTTATGGCCACACCAAGCTGGCAGGTGATCAAGCCATTCAGCGCAGTGGCTGCCCTCACCTGATTTTTCGTACCAGCTGGGTGTACGCTGCGCGTGGCAACAATTTCATGAATACCATGCTGCGCTTGGGTGCGCAACGCAAAGCGCTTTCGGTGGTGGATGATCAGGTCGGCGCGCCGACCCCGGCGCGCTTAATTGCGCTGGTGACTCAATTAGCGATTAATAAGGGCATTGAAAGCGGCCTTTATCACCTTGCTCCGCGTGGCAACACCAGTTGGTTTGGTTTCGCATGGGCTATTTTCGAGCATGCCAAAACGTTGGATTTGCCGCTTACCATGGGCGAAGAGCAGCTAACGGCAATCACGACCGCGGCTTACCCAACGCCTGCCCAGCGGCCGCTTAATTCACGTTTGTCGTTATCAAAATTAGAAACGGCGCTGGGCATTGAGCTACCCAGCTGGCGTGTGCAGCTTGTTAACACCTTGGAAGAGCGTTGCCTGTTTTAGGTAATGGCTAACGTCATATATAAGCGCCAACGACACAGGAGTTTTGTTTAATGCGCCGCAAAGGGATTATTTTAGCGGGGGGAACCGGCACGCGCCTTCACCCTATTACCCTGGGTGTTTCTAAACAGTTACTGCCCATTTACGACAAGCCGATGATTTATTACCCCATCTCGGTGCTGATGTTGGCGGGTATTCGGGACATTTTAATTATCTCCACGCCCCAGGATTTACCGCAGTACCGCAGTTTGTTGGGCAGTGGCGAACAGTTTGGCGTTACGTTTGAGTATGCGGAACAACCACGCCCGGAAGGGTTGGCGCAGGCGTTCTTGATTGGCGAAACATTTATTGGCAGCGACCCGGTCTGCTTGGTACTGGGAGACAACATCTTTCATGGGCAGCATTTCACCGAAAAGCTGTTACGCGCCAGCCAGCAGCCTAGCGGCGCGACGATTTTCGGCTATTGGGTGAAAGACCCTGAACGCTTTGGCGTGATCGAATTTGATGAGGATGGCAATGCGGTGGGCATTGAAGAAAAGCCTACGCAGCCAAAATCAGACTACGCGGTGACCGGGCTTTATTTTTACGATAACGACGTGGTGGAAATCGCCAGGCAGGTGACGCCTTCTGCCCGTGGTGAGTTGGAAATCACCAGTATTAATAACGCTTATTTGCAGCGTGGCGATTTGCAGGTGGAGCGTTTTGGGCGGGGCTTTGCCTGGCTGGATACTGGCACCCACGACAGCCTGTTGGAAGCCAGCCAGTATGTGCAAACCATTGAGCATCGCCAGGGCTTGAAGGTGGCGTGCCTGGAAGAAATTGGCTGGCACAACGGTTGGTTGAGCCGTGATGCCTTAGCCCTAAAGGCAGAAGCGCTGGCGAAAACCGGCTATGGGCAATACTTGCAGCGCCTGCTGGCCGCTCCTTCCGCCACCCGCTAACGTTAATGGCTCCCGTCTAAGGTAATGGCAATGTTGTTTGAGCAATTAGATATTCCTGACGTTTGGTTGTTAACCCCGAAGGTGTTGGGTGATTCACGCGGTTTTTTTATGGAAACCTTTCGCCAGAGTGAGTTCGAAGCCCGCTGCGGTCAGTACACCTTTGTGCAGGACAATCACAGTAAATCAAAACAGGGCATTCTGCGTGGTCTGCATTACCAACTGGAAAAGCCCCAGGGCAAACTGGTACGCGTCACCCAAGGGGAAGTGTTCGACGTGGCAGTGGATCTACGCCAAAACAGCCCGACCTTTGGGCAGTGGGCGGGGGTTTACCTCAGTGCAGAAAATAGCCAGATACTCTGGCTACCACCCGGCTTCGCCCATGGGTTTTATGTCACCAGTGAAGCGGCTGAATTTCAGTACAAATGCACCGATTACTACAATCCCGGCGATGAGTATTCCCTGCGCTGGGATGATCCCAAAATAGGAATCGACTGGCCGTTAGTCGATGGCAAACCGCCCACCCTTTCTGCCAAAGATGACCAGGGGCAGGCACTGGCATGGGCCGATGCGCCTGTGTTTTGATCGCCCCCGTTTTGATGCGACTTTTCACCTCTTAGTGTTGTTTCGGTGGGAGGCAGCCTTAGCTCGCGATGCTTTCGCTTTTTGTTTTTTTCACTGTTATATATTTTGCTTTTATAAAGGAATCATCATGGAGCCGTTACCAATCAACGTGAGCAGTATGCCCTCGACTGTTGAGATGCTTGCCGAGGCGACGAAGGGCAGCGCTGGCGTTGCTGTGATGCCAACTGTTATGACTAACCAGGCGTGGCACGAAGCTGTTCGCCAGCACGAGGGTGAACAGTGTTGGGTATGGTGTTTCATGGCGCCTTGGGAGTGGGCGTTGATGCAACCCGAGGTGCCTTCTGAGCAGAGCTGGCTGGCATGGATAGACGCCCAGCGCCAGGTATTGCAGTTACGCCGCCTGCTGGGGCCGCAGTTACAGTTTGTGCGGGCCACCCAATTGCCGCGTTTTCTCGCCTCTTTGGATCAAGCTGCTGATCAAGAAACACCACACAACTTGCCACTGTTCGCCTCGGCGGCTGACCCTGAACTGGCCACTACCTTGGCAACACTGCACCTTGAAATAGTGCCTCATAGCCAGGCGTTGGAATCCGCTTGGGAAGTGTTTGAAACCCTGGAGGCGGCTGCCTGGTTACCTGAAGGGGCGGCTCCCTTGTTTCGTGATTCATTGGCCAACACCCACGTAAATTGGCCGCTGTTATTGCCGCTATTACATGCCGGGTGTGAGGCACCGGCCCTCCGTGAGCAGGTAGGCCAGCATAAGAAGGCGTTGGAAGAGCACGAGCAGGAAGTAGCCGCTCTGCGCTCACAGCAGCAATCTCAGCAGCAGGCCAGCCAGCGCGAGCGAGAAGAAGTGGAAGAAGAAAACGCGCTATTGCTGGCACAGTTACACCAAGTACAGGAGGAGTTGGAAACGTACTCTTTAAACCAGCAAGCCCTGGAGCAACGCGAAAAGGCTCTACAGGATGACGTGAGCCAATTGCAGAAGCGCCTTGCTGAACATCAGACGGAGCAAAGCGAGCTACAGGAGGAGAATGACCTGCTGTTGAGCCAGCTCCATCAGGTTCAGGAAGAGTTGGAGCGTTATTTCCTCGCTAATCGCGAATACCAAGCAGCAATGGGGAGTGCCCGTCAAACGTTTATCCGTGCTAGGGCACAAGTGAGCCAGTTGGCGCAGAAAGCCAGCTAAGCGCTGTGTTGGCTGTGTTGATAGCTGCCCCATTGTAGGCGGATATTTAAAGCCGCTTGTTTACGTTGATGTTACTTAGGAGCACAGGATGCCACTTGATTACCAGCCGATTAGCCCGGTGAAGCACCGAAATGCGGGTTGGAAGCGCCCTGCTCGCTATTTTTATGCCGCCGATGATGTGGTGGCGCCCGTGGTGATGGCAGAGCTTTCCCATGTGCTAACCAGTATGCCCTTGGCCTTTGTGCATGCTGATGAAGAGGCGCCTTTTCAGTTAGTGGCGGTGCAGTCACTGCAGCCTGGCCGTAATGTGTATGTGGCCCCGGATGGCCGCTGGTTGGGTCAATACATTCCGGCTTTCTACCGCAGCTACCCTTTCCGAATGCTGGCCATTGGCAGCACCACGCAAACGGCGCTTTGCGTAGACACCTCCCAGGGGTGCTTTCTGGAGCAGTGCCCCGAAGACGCTGAATCGCTTTTTAACGAGAACGGCGAGCTGAGCGAAAGCCTGGAGACGCTTAAAACGTTCATTAGTGCGTTTGAAAAAAACCGCATAATGACCAATCAGTGCGTGGCAGAGTTAGCAGCCGCGGGGCTGATTGAGCCGTGGGCGGTGCATTTAAGCAATAGTGAAAGCCACGTAAGCGAAGCGGAATCAGCCCAAGATGTTAAGGGTCTTCACCGGATCAACGAGGCGAAGCTGAAAGCGTTACCTGCTGAAAGCCTGCGTGAACTGGCGGTTTCAGGGGCGCTTTCGATTGCCTATGCGCAGTTGTTTTCGGAACAGCGTTTACAGCACGTGGGTCGCCGGTATCGCCTGCACAGTGAATGGCAGCGCCACTTGTCAGAACAGACCAATATCGAGGCGTTGCTGGATGAGGAGGATGACGACCAGCTTTTTGATTTTGGAAATTAGGCGTGTTCTGGAACCGCGTGCCCACCCCAAAGTTTTTGTTTTTGCGGTTCTGCGCGCTCTTTTCTGCCCAGATCATCGCTCGTGAAGGGTCGCAGTTGCAGGGCTGGCTCCAGTGGCTGGTTTATGCTGTTGCCGGCACTGTGCTGGTGTGGGCGTTGTTAGGCATTTTCCGCTATGCCTATCTACATTGGCGTCGTTGACGATGCGTTATTAAAAGGCTCTATTTTGAGTTTATTGCCACATGCCCGGGTGCTGATTATGCACCCAAATTTTCCCGGTCAGTTTCGCCATTTAGCCCCCGCCCTGCAGCAGGCAGGGGCCGACGTTCGGGCTATTTCCTTTAGTACTGCGACCAGTGAAACGGGCGTTGCTGTGACCTACGCCACCTTTGTTCGCGGTAACCCTGCCACGTTGGACCCCTGGTTGCATTCGCTGGATAGCAAGATCATCCGCGGCCGATCCGTCGAGCCCATTTTGCACCAGTGGCAAGCGGAAGGCTGGCAGCCGACGCTGGTGATTGGCCATACCGGCTGGGGTGATATGCTGGGCGTTGCAGATATTTTTCCAGAGGCGCTACAGCTGGGCTGGTTTGAGTTTTTTTATCACACCCACCAAAGCGATCTCGACTTCGACCCTGAGTTTCCTCCTAGCGATGCGCTGCGCACCAAGGCACGGCTTAAAAACCTGTGGCCGCTATGGATGCTTGATCAGGTGGATCATGGGGTATGCCCTACCTATTTTCAGCGCGACACCCATCCATCGGTATATCACGATAAGTTAAGCGTTATCCATGAAGGTATTGATACCAATCGCTTTGTGCCCAAAGCCGATGTTTTCATCACGTTGGGGGACGGTTTAACGCTGACTCGTCACGATAACGTCGTGACGTTCTTTAACCGAGACTTAGAGCCTCTCCGCGGCTATCACATGTTTATGCGGGCGTTGCCTGCCCTGCTTGAGAAACACCCCGATGTTCACGTGTTAATCGTGGGGGGCGATGGCGTGAGCTATGGCGCTCCCCCTGAAAGCGGGAGCTGGAAGCAGCATTATTTGGAGGAGGTTGGCCGCCAGCTTGACCCCAAGCGGGTACATTTTTTAGGACGCGTGCCCCACAACACGCTGATAGGGCTGATGCAATTGAGCCGCGCCCACGTCTACCTTACCTACCCTTTCGTGCTTTCCTGGTCGTTGCTGGAAGCGATGAGCTGCCAGGCGCCAATTGTAGGATCAGACACGGTCCCGGTACGCGAGGTGATTACCCACGGTGAGAACGGTTTGCTGGTTGATTTTTTTGATCAGCAGGCGCTGGTGGAACAGATTTCATACTGTTTGATGCAGCCTGACGCGGCGCGCTTACTGGGCGAACAGGCCCGCGAAACGGTGATAGCGCAGTACGATTTACACAGCCGCTGTCTACCTGCCCAGCTTGCGCTTATTGATTCCCTGCTAGAGAAGCAAAAACCCCAGGCGGCCTGTTAGCCGCCTGGGGTTGGTACACCTTGTATTAACTTTTATTAATACCTTTTTTAATAGCTTTATTTATTAATTTTCTTTACGCAAACAGCTGCAGGCTTTCATCGGATTCTGAGATACCGACCATGACGGCTCCTTGTTCAACACCGGCTTCCAACTGCCCTACCCAGTAGGCTTTACCGGGCGCATCTGCTTCGCGTTCCAGTACATTGGCGTACATCAGGTCAACGAAGCCGCTTTGGTCTAGCTCGCCGTGCAGTTGAATGAACTCTTGGGAAGCAATAAAGCTATTGGCAATAGCGACGGCGCCCATGTCATCACTCTGATTTGTCCAGTAGCCCAAGCCTGTGCCGTCTGCTGCGCGGTCGAAGGCGGCGTCATATAGGCGCAGTAGCGGGTCAACCGGCTCATCGAAAACCGCATCGCTACGCTCGTCGAGGTTTTGAATGCGCAGGTCTTCGCTGGCGGGGGTTTCTTCTTCGCTGAACGGTGTTTCGCTGAACATGTTGGCCATGTATTCCGCGAAGGCATCCTGCTCGGTGCCTTTTTCGGCGAAGGTGAATTGGCCGTCGTCTGCAAAGGTTTCCATCAGGTCCACGCGGTCTTGATATCTGCCTTCGCCCAGCGGGTAACCATCGCCACCATCGGCCAGGAAGCCGAGCGTCACGACCTTAATCGTCTCTTCAGCATTGCCGACCAAGCGGCCATTGGCCACCAGTACATCGTTGGCGCTGCCATCTTCATTGACGATGACCGCATTCTGAATGCGCTCGCCAGCGGGCTGGCTCACATCAAAGCTGTATTGAATGCCGCCGACCTGGGCAAATTGACCAGCAGTAACACCCGGCGCTGAAGCGGCCACGGCGTGCTCAAGCACGTCTAACAGGGTGCTACGCGTGACGCTGATAATGGTCAGGTCGTTATTGAAGCGTAACGATGACGCGGCATCCAACTGCGATACCCCACCTTCCGGCTTGCCGATAACTGCGTTGGCCCCTGGCGCTTGGTAGCTAGGCTCGCTGTCGCTGCCTTCCACGACCACATCACCAATCGGCTCACGAATACCACCGCCGTTCTTGAACGATACCATGACCTCTGCGTCCTGCTGCTTGGCGTACCAGAGGTTGGCATCGGCGGTTAGGTTACCCAGGTTGGTTTCTTCGGTACGGACGGCTTCCCGCTCCCCTACCAGATACACATCGGTCAGGCCGAGGATATTGCCATCCTGTTCGGCAACGAAGTCACCGACGGCGCCCACGAGTTCTTCTGCCACGTTACCCTTTGTGCCTTCAGCAAAGGCGCTTTCCAGATCACCCCATAGCGCTTCTACCTGCTCATCGGTAGTGGCGTAGACACCTGACGAGTTTTCATCGATGGAGTCGGCAATAACGCGACCCTGTTCATCGAACTCGACGACCAGCTCGGCCACGTAGCGCCAGCCACCGTCGGTGTTCACAACGACCACATCGTTGCCGGAAGCGTCTTGGGTCACAATCGGGTAGGTATCGTAGGGCTCACCGGCGCCAGGGAACAGGCCGCGATCCTGATCTTCCTGGTCTGCCAGCAGGCTGTTGGAACCACCGGCCATGACGATGTCTACGCCATCCAGCAGGGTCGCCAGCTCTTCTTCGAACTGAATTTGCTGAAGGTGCGAGCTGAGAATGATTTTGTTGATGCCTTGCGCCTGCAGGTCATCAATGACGGGCTGAATAAGGTCGGCCAGCGCCTGCATGTCGTTGCTGCCGCCGGTAAGCACATCAACACCGCCTGGTGAGGAGATGCTTTCCAGAATTTGGGTGGTGACACCGATAATGCCGATTTGCTCACCGCCACGCTCTGCAATCACGGCGGGGGCCAGTTTGGGAGGGGTGGCCCCTGCGAGTAGTTCATCCAAGGTTGCCTGGAAAGCGTCTTGGCTGGACAGTTCGCTAGTCGCCAGCTCGCTTAGCGCGGCATCGCCAGAGAAATCCAGGTTGGCTGAGAGGTAAGGGAACTGTGAACCCAGCCACTCTACTTCTGCTGCTGTTGCGCCGTTAACCACCGGGGCGATCATGGCAGCGATCAGGTCGGTGCCTAGGTCGAACTCGTGGTTACCGAGCGTGACTGCGGCGGCATCTGCCAAGTCCATTAGCAGCGTTTCAAGACGCCCAGAGGCTGCCGTAATACCACTCATTGAGCCAGCTTCCAGCCCATAAATCTCTTCTACCGCTGCTTGGAAAGCCGCTTGCAGGCTTGAGTCGCCCGCGGCGTTCAAGTAAGGGCCAGGCAGTACTAAATCGCCCGAGCTAACAAACAACGAGTTGGCGTACTGGTCTTCCAAGTGATCGACGATAGAAATGAAGTTGGGAGCGTTTAGCAGATCCCCACCGCCCCCTTCCATATCGGCTGCGTGCAGAAGTTGAAGCTGAAAGTTACTCATGGCAGTTCCCTTATTAAACATTGGCGATATTCGGCACATGAGAGATTACGCAACCAACCATTGCAGAAACATGACAATTTAAATAAAAATGATACCTGCTTGTAAAAATAAGAGGGATAATAAAACCGTCATAAAAACAAAATGCTAGCGTCATTTAATTGCCATCCCCCGTCCATAGATTAGCTTCCTCTATTGTCCCAAAGGCGGCTGATGCAATGACAACTTTTGAACTTGTTTCTACGTTATATCGTGATTTTTTATTACGTGAGCCGGACGAGGCTGGTGTTAATTATTGGGCTGATCGCCTGGATAGCGGCGAGCTCGATATCCCCTCCGTTATTAACTCAATAACGGCGGGTGCGGAGTTTCAGCAAGAGATCCAACCTGTAATGGATCTCTATAATGTTCAGTTTTTGCGCCCTGCCGACCCTTCAGGCCTCGCTTATTGGGTCAATGAGATTCGTAATGGCTTAGCCATTGAAGAGGTTGCCTCTAATTTTCAGGCATCCGTTGAGTTTGAAACCACTATTTCAAATTTAGATGACGCTGCTTGGCTCAGCCAACTTTATGGCAATGTGGTTAACCGCGAGCCTGATGCTGAAGGGTTGGCTTACTGGCAATCCATGTTGGCTGATGGGATGCCCCGCGATGCGCTTGCTTCCACCTTTTTAAACAGCAATGAAAGCGTTGAACAGGCAACGGTTCGGGTATTAAAGCCTTTGCTTGGTGATGATGCCGGTGGTACGACAGACGATATCGAGTCTCTTTTAAATCGTTATGTTGAAGAGATTGAAAGCGAGCTAGAGACGCCTGAAGAGCCTGAAGAGCCTGAAGAGCCTGAAGAGCCCACTAATCCTACTAACCCCTCCAATCCTACCCAGCCGGAAGACCCTGAAACACCAGACTTTAATCTGGGCGAACGTTACCACACTGGCACATCTGATGCCTCTGCATCGATTGCGGTTGGCGATGGGTTAATGCTGGTGGCCGATGACGAAGACCAAGTGCTGCGCCTTTATGAGCGCGACAGCGACGGCGCACCGTTGGCGGAAATTAACCTCAATGAAGCCTTGGGTTTGAATGACACTCAAGAAGTGGATTTGGAAGCCGTGGCGGTTCATGAAGGCACCCATTACTGGTTGGGCTCGCACGAGAGCAGCCAGCGCTCGATGCTGTTTGCTACCAATGTCAGTGGTGAGAATGCTGATAATTTAAGCATCGATGTGACGGGCCAGTTTACTGATTTAGCCAGCCAGTTAAGCGCCTGGGATGCCGATAACGGCCATGGTTTGGGCGACAATGCGCTGAGCCTTTCCTTAGGGGTGAATGTTGAAGGGGCCACGTTTATCGGTGATTCCCTTTATCTTGGCCTGCGCTCGCCGCTAGGTAACGGGTTTGCCCAGTTGGTGCCGGTAGAGAACGCCATTGACTTGGTGGCTGGCACCGCTAACGAAGCGGCGTTTGGTGATCCCGTGCGCTTAGACCTGGATGGTCGTGCGGTGCGTTCTATTGAGCCCGCAGGCGATGAAGGGTATCTGATTCTGGCTGGCCCGGTTAACGATGACGACGGCGTCGGTTTTGGCCTTTACCTGTGGGATGGCGCCCAGGCCGTTCGTGAAATCGACGGGTTGGACCTCAATACGCTGCCAGATGCGTTGACGGCGAAGCCTGAGTCCATTTTTGACGTCACTATGACGGACACAGGTGCTTCCGCGACCGTGCTGTATGACAGCGGTACGGTGGATTGGCTGGACGATGGCCAAGAGTCGAAGGATCTACCTGCTGATGAGCAGCGCTTTATCAGTACAGACATCGAGTTTAGCTTGCCGAACTTTGTGCCCCAGGCCGGTGACATTGCGATCACGGCGGTCGGTGCTACCGAAAAAACCTTCCAGTTTGTTGCTCTGCAAGGGATTAGCGAAGGCGCGGAAATCACCTTTACCGATTCGGGCTGGGTGGGCGATGAGTTCCGCGCCAGCGAAGGCGCCGTTAAGTGGACAGCACCTGAAGGCGGCGTCGCGGCGGGCACAGTGGTGACTTACACTAAGGATTCTGCCCAATTCAGCATTGCTAACAGCAGTGACTTAGGTAATAACGGCTTCAACCTTTCGGTAAGTGGTGACCAGATTCTTGCATTCACCGGCGACGCTACTAGCCCCGAATTTATCTATGCGGTACAAACCAATAGCGACACTTGGCAGGAAACCGCTGACTCCTCTAATAACTCCGCCCTTCCGCCGGGTCTTGAAGCAGGTGTCACGGCCGTTGCCGTTGGCGATGCACGTAACGCGGCTTTTACCGGCGATGGTTACGGCACCGCGAATGAGTTGCTTAGCGTGATTGGCGACGCGGCAAATTGGTCATTTGAGTACGATACCTTACCTACCAATGCCACTACTGATTTTCAGATAGGCACCACCGATGCCCCTTATGTCCCGGGTGAGTTGGATATTGGGTTGGCCATTACCGAAATTTGGTCGGGTCAAAGCGGTTCTGATGTGACGGCGGACTGGTTTGAAATTACCAACCGCTCTAACGAGACGCTTGATTTCAGCACGATGCCACTTTATTACGACGATGACAGCGCTGACCCAGTCGATGCGGTTGAAATTCAGGGGTTAACTACCCTGGCTGCCGGTGAATCTGCCATTGTGATGGTGGATGGCGGTGCCGATTCCGTCGCGGAGTTCCGTTCAGCGTGGAGCAATCTAAACAACATCGATACGCTGAAAATCGGTTATGCCGAGGACGCTTCTGGCCTGGGCAGCGGTGGCGATGCAGTCACGCTTTGGCAAGGTGATCCACGGGTTGATGGTAACCAGGTGGCAATGGAAGCTTATCCTGATACGGACGGTTTCGACGCGGCATCCTGGGATGTGGACCTAAAAGCCTTTACGACGAGTGAAAGTAACGGCGCACTTAGCTCTGCCATTGCCGGTGGCGATAACAGCGATGTGCCTGCGCTGGCCTCGCCTAGCGTTGCCAATGAGCCGCAGGTGGATATTACGCTGATCTCCGAGGTGCAGGGCGATACCGCTAGCAGCTCGCTAGAGGGCGAGACTGTCACCCTGGAAGGCATCGTGACGATGGTGGCACCGGGCTTGGATGGTTTCTTCCTGCAAGAAGAAGATAGCGATAACGACGATAATGATGCGACGTCGGAAGGTATCTTTGTTTACGCAGGCAGCGGTAGTGGTGATTGGTTATCACAGCTTTCGGCTGGTAACCAGATCCGCATTAGCGGTGAGGTATCTGAATATTTCGAGAAAACACAGCTAAGTGCTGATCGCGATAGTCTGGACGTGCTGACTGACGTGATGCCCCTGCCTGAAAGTCAGCGTGTTGTTATGCCATTTACTGACCAGCAAGGCCTGGAAGCCTTTGAGGGTATGCGTGTTGCTATCGAAGCACTGGACGGTGAGCCGTTAGTCGTTACTGAGCTTTATGAGTTGGGACGCTATGGCGAAGTGACACTGTCATCGGGTGGCCGCCTGGAGCAGTTCACCGAAGTCAACGCACCTGATGTGGAAGGCTATAGCGCTTGGCTTGAAGACGCCGAAGCCCGCACCATCAAAATCGACGACGCAAATTCGACCCAAAACACCGACCCAATTATCTATGGTCGTAACGGTGAAGAGCTTTCCGCGACGAACCCGCTGCGTGGCGGCGACGAGCTTCAGACCCTCGAAGGTGTGCTTGATTACAACTTTGAAGAGTGGAAGGTGCAAAACGTCGATGGCCTCGACTTTACCGGCGCAGACCGCCCCGCAGCACCGGATGCAGAGGCTCTTGGCAACGCTGGTATCACGGTCGCTTCGTTCAACGTGCTGAACTACTTCAACACGCTGAACGAAAACGGCAATAAAACGGTTACTTTAGGTGGCACCGAGCATGACCCACGGGGAGCCAATAATGCCGAGGAGTTCGACCGCCAGGAAGCCAAGATCGTTGAAGCGATTAATACCAGCGGCGCGGATGTGGTCGGCCTGATGGAGATCGAGAACAACGGTTACGGTGAAGATAGCGCATTGGCTGCCTTGGTCGACGCATTAAATGCGGATGTACTGAGCAAAGGGATCACGGACGTTACCTGGGCTTACAGCATTACTCGTGATGGGGAAAACAACGAAGTTAGCCCAGGAGATGATGCGATTTCCGTAGGCGTTATCTACAACAGCCAAGCAGTAACGGCTGTTGGTAGTGCGGCCACTAAGACCGATGGTGCTTTCGCGACGGCAAACCGTGCGCCGGTGATGCAGACGTTTAAAGACAGCGATGGCGAAGAGTTCTCCGTCGTAGTGAACCATTTCAAATCCAAGGGCAGTGTGGTTAACGGCGAAGATGCCATCGGTGATGGTCAAGCCAACAACAACCCCACCCGTGTCGAAGCTGCCGAGGAGCTTAAAGCTTGGCTGGAGAGCAACCCAACCGGCAGCACTGACGGTGATGTTCTGATTCTGGGTGACTTGAACGCCTACGCCATGGAAGACCCCATTACTACTCTCAAAAATGCAGGCTTTGAGCTGCTAGATGATGATTATAGCTATGTATATGATGGGTTCTGGGGTTCGCTGGACCATGCTCTTGCCAGTGAAACGCTAGCCGGGCAAGTGACGGGAACCACGACCTGGCATATCAACGCGGATGAAGCGTCGGCCCTGGATTACAACACCGATTTCACTAACGATCGCCAGGATGACAACCTGTACGCGGATGATGCATTCCGTAGCTCAGACCACGATCCGATTTTGGTGGGTCTGAACTTGGGCGTTGTTGAGGCTTAACGATGGCAAGTGTGGGTTAAGTAACTGAAGTGAAAGACAACATGGCCTCCGTTTGCGGGGGCTATTTTTTTGGCACCTGTCACTACGTTTAGCCCCAGTAGGAAATAGCTTTAGCCCGCGATGATTCAAGCTTTCAGCCTGCTCACCGCCAAGGCGGCACATAGCGCTTCCCGCCCGGGGTGTTAAACTCGCTGTAGGCATTTTTTCCAGGAGAAATACGTTGACTTCAGTACGTTCCACTACCGCAATTATTAATGACAGCGGCATCGCCTTTGGTACCAGCGGTGCACGAGGCTTGGTAGAGCAGTTTTCAGACGAGGTATGCGCGGCCTTTACCGTAGCCTTTATTTCAGCCATGCAGGCGTCGTTTTCGGTGGAGCGTATTGCGTTAGGTATGGACCGCCGCCCAAGCAGCCCGGCCATGGCGGCAGCCTGTACCAGTGCTGCCCATGCGCTGGGAATCAAGGTGGATGACTACGGTGTGTTACCAACGCCTGCATTGGCGCTGAAGGCAATGGCGGATGGCGTGCCCTGCATCATGATTACCGGCAGTCATATTCCGTTTGACCGTAACGGTATCAAGTTTTACCGCCCGGATGGCGAGATCACCAAGGCGGATGAAACCGCTATTCTTAACGCTGAGGCGGCCATGCCTGCCCTGCTGGCGCCCGCGCGCGGCGATGTTTCTGAAGCTGCTAATCAGGCCTATTCGGAACGGTTCACTCATTGGTTTCCTGGCGAGCCATTAAAAGGTTGGCGGGTAGGTTTATATCAGCACTCTGCCGCCGGGCGTGATTTGAACGCGCATATTTTGAGCGAACTAGGGGCTGACGTGGTGGTATTAGGCCGCAGTGAGGCGTTTGTGCCTGTCGACACCGAAGCTGTTAGCGATGAAGACCAGGCCCAAGGAAAAGCCTGGGCCGCTCAGCACCAATTGCATGCGCTGTTTTCAACCGATGGCGATGGCGACCGCCCCTTGTTAGGCGATGAAACGGGCACTTGGCAGCGAGGAGATATTGTCGGATTACTTTGCGCTCGCGCCCTGGGCATCGAGGCCCTCGCAGTGCCGGTCAGCTGCAATACGGCCATTGAAGCGTGCGGTGCCTTTCAAGTAGTGGAACGTACACGTATAGGCTCGCCGTATGTGCTGGACAGTATGGCCAAACTTAGTCAGCGCTTTGCGCGAGTGGCGGGATTCGAGGCCAACGGTGGTTTTTTACTCGACAGCAAACTGGAAAATGATGGCCGTGAGCTCGCGGCACTGCCCACCCGCGACGCGCTACTGCCCGCGCTTACGCTAATGATAATGGCCGCCCAACATGGGGTTAGCCTTTCTCAACTCATCGCTGACTTGCCTGCCCGCTATACTGCAAGCGACCGGCTCAAGGATTTCGCCACTGAGAAAAGCCGTGCGTTACTGACCAAATGGCAAGCCTCACCTGAACTAATGAAGCAAGCGCTAGGCTTACCGGCCGATATTTCTACCATCAACACTACCGATGGGCTGAGAGCCACGCTGGATAATGGCGATATCGTGCATCTTCGCCCCTCCGGCAACGCCCCCGAACTACGCTGCTACAGTGAATCAGCCTCGCAATCAGTTTCCTCAGCGCTGGTAAAACAAAGCTTGGCTGCGCTCGCCAAACTGTAGCCCCTATAATGGCGCTGAGATGGCGATAAGCATTTGAAAATGCAGCCAGCAAAAATTTTGTTGACAAAAGCAAAAGCATACAAGTAAATTATGTATGCTTTAATACAAAATATTGTTATATACAGAATTAATTTCATAGTTAATTTTGTGTGTAGCAACAGCGCGAAGCTTGAATTAGCGCTATATGAATTCTGAATTTATCAATGAACAATAGTTTGTTGCTGAAGCATCATCAGTCAGTACACATACTAATTGTCTGCCAGTTAAATTGGTAAATCAGCTTCACTTTTCAAAATGGTTCCCTCTCGATAATTAACTGAAAATCGAGTGTCAGGAATCCCCCAACACAAATGTGCCTATAAGTTGGCGACTGCACTCTTCTGATGCAGTCCTACGCCAACAATTTTATGGCCCTTAATTTCTAACCTTACCTAACGATCCGATGCGGCCTTTAGTCCGCATTGGGCATTTATGTGTGCGCGATTCCAAGGATCGCCATCCCAGACGTGGCCAAGTAGTGATGTCTTTTCACCATGGCTCGAACTGATTGCATGACATGCGACATCGATCGCAATGAAGAAAACGCCTGTTTCAGGCTTATCTCACGCCGCAAATTTATTCAAGCAATACGCCTGAGCGGCCGGGCAACTTTTTTTCATTATCAATCGTCAAGTACTCAGGTGAGACCATGCTCAATCAATTTCTTTACCAATTTTTTCGCAACATGCTGTTTAGCGTACCCGTCAGCTACATCGACATCCCACTGTATGAATTGTTGCATCAGCCCGCTCCCACCATCGTGGGTACGATGCGCGGTGTTTTGCTGCAAACACCACCTATCGTTTTGACTGGGCCAGACCTGCATCAGCCAGAGCTGCTCAATCCTAAAACACTAAACGCAGCCCTTCAGATGAGTCAGCATATTGATAAGAAAATCGGCTCATTACAGACGATTCAGATTAATACTGACCAACTGCCACCAGGTCTTGTATACCTTTTTGGCTCTTCGACGTTGGGTGTGGAATTCGCCCCCTGAGCTGGGCCAGAATATGACCTCCACAGCGGCAGGAGGTATGACATGGACGGCACCCAGATTCTAACACTCGGCCTGGGCTTGGAAGCGCCCTGGATCCTCAAGAACCAGTACCTGGATACCGCCGTGTCGCCCCACCGCCTGGACCTCTATGTCGAGGCGGAGCGAGGCAGTCTCTATCCCTGCCCAGAATGTGGTAAGGCCTGCCAAGCTCATGACTTTGCCGACAAAACCTGGCGGCATCTGAACTTCTTTCAGCATCACTGTTACCTGCATGCTCGCGTGCCGCGCACGAAGTGTCCTGACCATGGCGTCAAGCGCATAGAGGTGCCCTGGGCCCGGCCGGGCAGCGACTTTACCCTGCTGTTCGAGCAAGCGGCCATGTCACTGGTCAAGGAGATGCCGGTACTGGCCGTCTCCCGCCAGTTGGAGATTTCCGACAAACGACTATGGCGCATCGTGCACCACTACGTTGGCCGCATGTTGGGGGAACTGGATCTGTCCAAGGTGGTGACGGTCGGCGTGGACGAAACCGCCTCCCGGCGCGGTCATCGCTATGTCACGGTGTTCCTCGACATGCAGCGCAAGCGGGAACCGGTTATCTTTGCCGTCCCAGGCTGCGGCAAGGATGCCATCCAGGCTTTCAGCGCCTTCCTGGCGGCCCATGGCGGCGACCCGAATAATGTGGTCGAGGTCGTCTGCGATATGTCGCCAGCCTTCCTTAGTGGCGTGACCGAGCACCTTCCCAAGGCCGAGGTAACGGTCGACTGGTTCCATATCGTACAGACCTTCACCAAGCGGCTGGACGAGGTACGCAAGAAAGAGCGCCGGGAGCAGGGGCACCCCAAGTCGCTGCGCTGGGCCCTGCTGAAGAACCTGGATAACAAGAACCTGACACCCAAACAGCTTTCGGCGCTCCAGGAGTTGGTAGCCGATCAGAGCGCCACGGCCGATGCCTGGGTGATCAAGGAGAAGCTACGCTGGATCCAGAAGGCTCCAACGCCCAGAGCGGCTCGGTGGCGCATCACGAACTACCTCAAGGTCATGCAGGCGGCGGTGTCTGAAAAGTCACTGCTGGAGCCGATGGGGAAAGCCCTGGCGACGCTTGAGCGGCACGCCGACGCGGTGGTCAGACGCTGGCTCTCGGGACTGACGAACGCAAGACTGGAAGGAATGAATGGTCTGTTCCAAGCGGCTCGGTCACGGGCACGTGGCTACCGGAACGAGGCCAACTTTATCGCCATGATCTACCTGATTGGGAGCCCGGTGGGCCGCCTATTCGATCAGGCCAAATCCACGTGAAGTGACGAAGAACCACCTTTTTAGGGAGCTCTTAGACCATTATCAACGCATGTTGTTTATCTCCATAGATCCTCACAATGGCGAGAAAACTTGGATGCAATTCATACGTCTGGTCGAAACAGATCCGCATCTCAAAGCATTAATCGAACACTATCTTTGCGACGACGAGGTGCTAAGCGTACGGCACTACAAATGTTTACTAATGGGTTTTGTTAAAGAGCGCTCAATACACACCGCCCTTCAAACACTCCGAAAAAGCGACAGTACTAGCGCATATGACGACGTCCACTTACCAACCCCTAACGAAGAAGATAGCGCGCAAGAAAAGACATCGGTCCCGTTGCCAACAGACCAGCAGCCCGGCCAGCCGACCTCACACGATGAAAACGGGGCGCTAACACAGCGTACTCTTAACGGGCTCACGAATATCAAAAAAGCCAGTGGCGGTCGATAATCATGAGCGACATTTTTTTATTACCCAGCGAGATAAAAAACAGCTGGCAGCCCTGGCTTGAACAGCCTGCAGTTACGCCGCAGCAACGCCAATGTGTACGGCGTGTGATTCGCTATACGCTGCCTCCTCCTTGCCGTACGAGCTTATTAAAAGCAGTCACGGCATACGACAGGGATCATAGCGAAGACAATACGTCGCCAATTGTGCAAGCGTTTGTAAAAAAAGTTGGCCTGGAGACAGCGTCGTCTCGACCTTCAAAGCAAGCCTACCCGCTTTTTTATGCCGCTACCCACCCAGATCATCTTGGAGGGGAATCGTCTCTGAGAACGCTATGCCGACAACAAATCAGCGCCTGGTTTTCAAGGGTGTCAGCCGATGCCAAGGCGACGCTGTATTACAATCATCTTATCAAGTGCAGGAGCATTCTTGAGATAATATGCGAATCCCAAAGCACGGAGGCGACTGGCATCACCCAGCGCCTCGGCTTTTTGATTAGCCTGGCCGGCAGTAGCGAACTCGCCTCCCGCATCGCACAAAATTCAGACTATTATCAATTCTTTCTCGACATCAGCGAAGGTCATCGAGATCCTGGTGTGCGAATACGAAACGTCACAAATCGAGAGCCTGGCTCTCGTTTCCAACCCAAAGACATTTGGCATGACCAGGTTCTATCTCAGCTGAAAAAAGCAGCTCCAACAGCTTCCTATAAGAAGGTAACCCTAGCCGATCACGTCAGTGATGACACCTCCCCAGCAGAAGCTCAGCAGTGTGGCATGCGTGCAATCAATAATGCCCGCGACGCTACCGACGACGATGAAACGTCCGTTGTATTTCAACGCCAACAATTCTCAACGTTTACTCCCAGCGACGACCAGCTGCTGGTTCGTCGAATCGTTCGTGCATCAGCAACCAGCGCGATTGCTCACGAGAGTGATCTACACCGGCTGCCGCCAGAGCGGGTCTTGAACGTGCTCCAGAGCGACATGCGTGCTATCCACCGCACTACTGTGTTGCTACTAATCGCGACAGGCTTGCCTGTATCCAGACTGGCGACACTACGCTTAGCAGAAGCGAGCTTCATGCAGCCGGGTTCGACACTGCCAGATGACGATGCCCCGCGCTGGGAGCCCGTGAGTGCGACCCTTGCGTACCGTCTCACGGACGGTCCCTCGGATAACCCCGCCACGGCTAACCGATGGGTAGTACTAAGCCTTCCCCGCCACATGGGGGACAGTCTGACCACAACATTCGATGGAGATCCCCCTGTTGATAAGGTCTTCGTCACGATCTTCAAACACCTGACGAGTTACCTCAAGCGTTACAGCCGTGACCGGCCGGGCGTGAACATCACGCCGAATCGACTGGCCGCAAGCAGCTGGGCATGGCGCCGCCCGCGGTCACGGGATGATGTCTCAGCGCAGTGGCTCAGCGGCACGCTCGGGCTTGGACTATCAGCTCCCGCCGCTTACCGGCGAGTGGAGCGTCTAGAGATTCAACAAACATTCGACCAGGTCTTGATAGCGCTGGGGGTGCCGCTCGACCGTGATACGTCAAGCCTTTCGCCGCTAATCGCTGGTATTAGCAAGACCTCAGGCTCCCCATATGCTGTGTCACCGAGCGCATTCAAACCGGTGCTCGAGGCATTGCGGCGTGCGGTTGGCGATACCCACGCAGCACGACAACACCCACACTGCCGAGGGTTACAAGGCCGTGACGAGTTGGTCGCGCTGGCACAGCGACTCGCCACTCACACCTACCTCAGTTGGTTGCTGGCCACCGGCACGCGCCCCGTCGGACCAGCCACGCAAAATCGACTGAGCGGCACGCGGATGTGGATCCGTGACAAAGCGTCAAGCCAGGGTAATGAGAGCCGCGTCATTCCGATCGTTTCTACTATTAGCGATGCGCTCAAGCGACATCAGCGCTGGACCACGCATGCTATTGCCGAATGGCAACGTCTCGGCGGTATGGTCGAGGATCAGCGAAGCACTCGACGGGACACTCCTGCTTGGTTCAGCCCCGGGCGAGGTAAAACCACCCTGCTGATTCGCAATATCCAGCATCGGGATCTGCCGCCCTTATTAGCCAGTCTGCCATCGCTGCCAGCCATCGTGTCTCACTGGCCAGATAATGTGACTCGACATTCCCTCGCTACTTGGCTGAGGCATCGATGTACCGATGCTGATATCGACGCACTGCTGGGTCATGCGCATAGCGGTGTCAGTATCACCTCTCCTCGTGCCTCTGCGTGCATTGGTTCGCAAAATGGTTTGCGTCGTGCACTGCGTGAGTGGTTAAGCGCTTGCGGTTACACCGCCTTAGCTTGGGAGACGCTGTAATGACCGCTCTACTGAAGGCGGATATGTCCTCATTTATTTTGGGAGAATGGCGCGCCACCAAACATCCGCTGCTGCATCAACGGCGGGCGGTGGACACGCAGTGGATTGTGAACGCCGCTTTTGAACACGCACCTTCCCAGCCGGAAACAAACGCGCCTTCCTTGACGCTGAACCGCGATGACACACGCCGGATCATACGGGCTTTTTTTGACTGGCGACGGGAGACGGAACGGCCGCTCACTCAAAGAGACGCGCAAACGCGTGTCACTCGCGTGTTGCAATCACTCAATGAATTTCCTCACCTCACCGCGCTGCTACCGCCGACGAAAACGCTATACCACCGCGAAACGGTGATGCCACAAAAAGGGGTGATTTTGGAACGCGCGGAGCAGGTCATCGCGCTGGACCGTCACTTGGAGGCTTGGGCGCGTGAATTCGACACTTTGGATGGTTGGTTGCTGTTATTCGCGACCCGACTGATGACACGGCTAGGCATGGGAAATGCCGTATTGCTGGGCACGCTTGCACAGTTAACTCGGCTGCACGTAGAGAATGAATGGCTTCTAATCCCGGCCTTCCCCGGCGCCGACCTTGCAGCATCGTCGGCTCATTATCGCTTAAAGCTGCCTAGCGCCCTTTGGCGGCCGCTAAGGGCGATATTGACACGCTGGCCCGGCCCAGCCGATGGGTGGCTGTTTGCAAATGATAATAGAGTAGTCGCAAGTGATCTAAGCGTCAGAACACGCGCACTCACCCAGCGTTTACAGCGGGCTACCCGCGTGTGCTTAAAGACAATGAGCCATCACTCCCGGGCAAGCGAATGGAAGAAGCTTGGCACATGGCCATCTCTGTGCCAAGCGAGCCGCTACGTGCCGGTGCTGCAAGGGACACCCGCGGTGTATGCCACGCTACTCAAGCAATATCCTCTGCCGACCGACTCCCCCATGCCACTGCTTGCTGGCCCTTTCGCCTACCGCTCTTTACGCATTGAGCGCGACACCTCGCTACCAGTCGACGAGGGTACTTCGGCATTACCGACACTAGGGCATGACACACAGCCGCCCGGGGTGCGCTCGCTGGACACCTCGCTACTGCCGGTCGATTGGCCACGGAAAATCAAACGCCTCCTCCAGCAATTTCTCGCCGCCGCCCAACGGCTCACTCCGTCTAAAACGGTGCATGCGCAGAAACACGAGCACTCGATGCGACAGCTGCTCACTGACTATGAAAACCAACTCGTGGACATGCTGCCGGTGGCGGGCAGCTATGGCCAATGGCTACTTCACTGGGCTTATCACTTGCTGCGGACAAAACAGCACAAGCTCTCCAGCGTACGGACATATCTTTCACGTCTCACACCATTACCGTTACTGCTAAACGAAGGCACTCTTTATCTCGCGGACTGGGATGATGAGTTAGTATCG
Source organism: Vreelandella arctica (assembly GCF_037070215.1). Classification (NCBI taxonomy): domain Bacteria; kingdom Pseudomonadati; phylum Pseudomonadota; class Gammaproteobacteria; order Oceanospirillales; family Halomonadaceae; genus Vreelandella; species Vreelandella arctica. Next base: position 87,673 of record NZ_JBANSN010000012.1, read on the forward strand.
GAACTGCAGGCCGAAACACTCAGCGAGATGTCATGGAAGCCTGCCACCCAGAACGCTTTTCAGCAGACATTTCGTCAATTTTTGCGGTTCTGTCAGGAGAATGGCATGTTGGAGGACGTCAACCTTCCCCCAACTTCGCAAACACACGCCGTCAGCACATTACGTACGAAAATCATGACTCCGGCACATTTTCATAACCTTTGGCATGGGCTGACGCAGGGGGCCAAGGCGGGGGAGCAACGTCAACTGCTGGCCTTGGTCATTGCCATGGGGTTTTATGGCGGGCTGAGAGCATCGGAAATTCTCTCGCTCACGCTCAACGACGTGGTGATAGATCGTCTTCAAGATGCCCCCACGTGCTGGATCGAAATCCTAGGGGGAAAGACACCAGCGGCACGACGCCGGGTGGCCTTTCATGTATGGGCTCCACCGTCGGTCGTTGATGCACTCAACGCGTGGGTTATGCATCGCAGTGCCCTTGTTACTCGACAACAACGACGCAGTGATGTCGCACTATTTGGTCCGACGGGCGACTCCAACGCATTCACCCGCGCCTCACTGATCACACCGGTGATTGGCTGGATGCGTGAAACCGTTGGACCCGGCGTTGACTTCCATGGGCTGCGTCACGCCGCCGTCTCGTGGACACTGCTGCGACTGCATGCCGCTCAGACGCCGGGATTTGCGGAAACACTGGCGCATTTTCCCCACTGGATGTTTAAGCCTGAAGGGTTGGAGGCGCTATTGCGCCATCTCTGCGGGGCCGAAGGCAACGACGCCATCGCTAGAGGCTCCTTATTGTATCGGTTGGCCAAATGGATCGGCCACCGTGACCCCGGCACGTTGTTGCAGCACTACGCGCACACATTGGGACTGATTCACAGCGATATACTGTCGCCCAAACTAAACCGATAGATAGCTCGCTCCCCAATACGTCCTGTCGCGTGTACCAACAAACAAATGGCCAGCCCATTTAGTGTTGGAACCTTAGACAGAGTGTATTTGGGGGGCGGGAAGAGAGTGACAGTAAACAGTTCTCATATCTGGCAGGGACGGCTGCAATAAGTATCGAGAGAGTATTACTGCCAAGGAGACATAACTTAAAATGCCGCATGATTGGCAATAATAATATAGGGAAAGTCGATTTCACTGTTGCTTTAACGCCTTGGCGCAGAGCGGTACCCGACCTATTTACTAGCCAAATTACTCTTCCAGAACTCTTTATCACCACCAAAATTGTCCAAAGTCGTTACTGCTTTTATGCGGCTCCTGAGTGGCTTTTAAACAATTTACATCCAAGACAGATGGCCAAGCAATTCAATAGGCTTATTATTGATAGTGTCTTTTGTACTTTACATGCCTGTAATGCCCTGATAGCTTATAAGTGTTGAGTCAAATGGCTCGACCGGGTTTTGGCGACTCGAGCACACAAAGATGCGCAAGCGCCCCTACCATGGCCGGCGCTTTATTTATGCCTGCCATGTTTATGGCGGTCGTGCGTGGGAGACCTTCGGGTCTGCCGGTTTCCTTTGTGTCCGGTTCGCCAACCTGCGTACGGCCGCCCCCATCCTGTTTGGCGACAGCGGGGACGGCTCCAACACAAAGGAGCTCAACCATGGCACGACCTACTCTTTCCTATTTAAGTAACTTTTGTGCGTGCATCGCCGCCCACAAGGCAATAACTCAAGCTGCCCCCACCTCCCCTAGCATCGAACATATCTACTCTTGTGTTGACGCACTTCACATCCAGAAGGCCAACGCACTGACGTGTACCCTCAAGCAAGAACACCGTTGTGACACAAAGGGGATGCGCCCATGAGCCAGCCGACATCTACCTTGCTACCGCCACGTAAACCACGTCATTACAATCCACTGGGCCGCATGATCGGTGAAGCCCTGGATAGCCAGCTGCTGTTTTTTGCTCAGAACAATACAGCGTTTACCATTCCTAAGGCGCGCGACATGTTACTGGCGTTACCGGAATTGATGGACTGCGACAAAACACAGCTGCGCTATTACGTTCGCGATCGAGTGCACACACTGGAAAGTCAGGGGCTTGCCAAACGCGTGGATGTCGAGGGCAAAAACCGCACGATTTTCCGCATGACACTTGATTATACTGCGGATGAGAACTTAGAACAGGCAGAGGCAGTAGCACCTAATACAGTTCCCTCCATGCCACAGCCAGACAGCGATGACCTGCTGACGTTCCTGGAAAAAGACCGTCATCAACTAAGTACCCGCATGCACGTCGCTATTAGCGAAGCGGAGTATTACAAAAAGGTACTCGACCAATACCCACACGAAAAAGCTCGGATTACACCTTTACTCCAGGTGGCCATTGAGCAGAGCGACCGACTTAAAGGCGAATGGGATGCCAATCTCACCTTACGGCACCATCTGACCGTCAAGGAGGATTGCGCATGAAGTCGCCCTCTTCTTCTCATGTGGTTGATGATGCCAGCACTTCGCTGCCGCCACTACGTCAATGGCAATCTGACTGTTTACAGTACGCTCTGGCCAACCTCACCCCACAAACACCCCATTTTCTCTGCCAAGCCACTCCCGGCGCTGGGAAGATGCTGCTAGCAGCGGTGCTCGCTAACGCGTTGATAATGCGCGGTGACATCGACTACGTTGTGTACCTCGGCCCGACGCGGGCCGTGGTTAAAGATGCCAGCGATACTCTAGGAGCGGTGCTTAATAGTTCTATGGATGGTCAGCTTGGCGCTATTGGTGTCGCCCTAACCTACCATGCCCTCTCAAACCGGTTAGCCGCATTAAAGCGCCTCTGTCAGGGTTTTCGTGTCTTCCTTATTTGGGATGAAAGCCATCATGCGTCTGCCCCCGGCGGGCAGATCAACGAAGCCAACCAGTGGGGCCTTGCGCTGCTAGCATTGGAACGACATGTGCGCTACACCCTCGCATTGTCGGGAACGCCCTGGCGCACCGATGGCAGCTGCCTACCGATGTTGCGCTACATTGAAGCCACCCACAGCGCTTCCCAAGTCGATGACAACGCACAAGCCCCGTCATCTCAACAGCGCCTGACACCCGATTACGTTTATACGCTGAAAGAAGCGATTCGGGATGGCATTTGCCGCTTTCCGCATATCGCACTGGTCGATAATCGATCCATCGGGTTAACACGGTTTCATCCGCGCACAGGGCGAAAAGAAGCACGCCAATATTCCAGCATTCCACAACTTCTCCGTCACCCCTCCGTACATTATGCCAATGTCATACGCGACGAGGCGCCCATTGAACATCTATTAACACTCGGCATCGCATGCTTGAAAACACTTCGCCAACAAACGCCAACGGCGGGAGGACTGGTCGTCGCGGCCAGCATTTCGCACGCCGAAGAAATCGCCCAACGGCTAGAAGATGCGCAACAAACCGTTTCCCTCGTCACGAGCAACGATCCGACTGCTCACGCCAAATTAGAAGCATTTCGTGACGCCGACACGTCTTGGATTGTCTCCGTTGGCATGGTGACCGAAGGGGTCAACCTGCCGCGTTTAAGGATTTGCTGCTACCTCAGCCATGTCCGAACAGAGCAGTTCTTTCGCCAAGTGCTTGGGCGCATTATTCGTCGACAGGGCGCAGAGGATGGGACGTGCTACTTCTACGCACTTAATGAAACCTTTTTACGTCGTTTTGCTCGGCGGTTAAATGACGACCTGCCCGATGACCTAGCCAACGTGACCTCCGCTGGCAACACGGTCCGCCCAGCCGATGATGCGACTCAAGTTCAGCCAGTACCTGATCTAGAAAAAAGCATGGCGAACCCAACAGAGACGCCCCCCTCTCTAGCCGCCACCAAAAGTGAAAAGGCGAAAAACGATGCAGGTATAGCGTTTAGCTTTCAAGAACCTCACCACGGGCAGGTATCCAACACCGAGGCAGATGTCGCGTTTTCGCAGGCGTTCTTTGAACGCCTAGTCGCGCTACGTCTGGCGGATTGAGCGGAGCCTTGTTATGACAACCCATCGCCAATCTAACCCTCTCACTCCAAACGCAAACGGGTATACCCAGAATGAGCTTCACGTCGATAGCGCCGGTCTGTCGCGAGACGCTCGGCGGCTACTTTCCGAAAGCGTTTCGCCTAATACTGTCCGGGCCATGCGTGCTGATCTGAAAGTGTATCAACAAGCGGCTGGGCAGCTACCGGCCACAGAGACAGATATTGCCAATTACTTATCAGCACAAAATGCCCTGGGGAAAGCCCCAGCGACGATAGAGCGGTATGCTAATTCGCTGCATATGTGGCATCGCTATCACAATTTGCCCTCGCCGGTGAAAACCATGGCCGTGCGCAGTGTGCTCCGCGGTATTAAGAAGAGCCGTGACATGCGTCAAGCATCAGCACCGGCGCTACGCCTTAAAGAGCTACATGTGATGCTAGATGTCATGGATCGCGAGACACTCCATGGCCTGCGAGATAGCGCCATGTTTCTGCTCAGTTTCTATGGCGCATTCCGACGCAGCGAAGTCGTGGTGCTTACCTGCCAGGATATCGAATGGCGTCCCGAAGGTATCGTGATTACCTTGCACCATAGTAAGGCCAATCGCTCGGGCAGAATCGAAACCAAGAGTTTGATGCGCGCACCGACAGATAGCCCCTATTGCCCAGTGACCATGCTGGAGCGCTGGCTGGCGAGCTCGAATATTACGAGAGGCGCTATTTTTCGCGGCATTAGCTCTAAAGGGCGACTGGGGGCTGGGCGGATGACCACTCAAACCCTTTACGTGAGGATGGGGAAAATGCTTGAACGCGCGGGGCTGGCTCCTCAGGGATATACACCGCATAGCTTTCGAGCAGGATTCATTACCGAAGCGCATCTTCGCGGCAAGAGCGATATCCAAATCAAACGAGTAAGCGGTCACCGTGATCAGAATACTTTTGAACGCTACATTCGCATCGCCGACGAGTTCGAAAATAACGCAGGGGATTTCTTTTCATTATGAAAATGTGCACATAAAAAGACGACGCCACCAGGGGGAAGCCGCTCAACTAGCGTATCTCTTAAACACACCGTCAACTACCCCCGCCTTCAGGCGGGGGTAGTTGACCCGCTTCAGCGTTCTACTCTTTTTATTCAATCCAGATGGCAGCAAATTCTACGCCATCTTTGCAGCTCAACCCAGTACGTAGAACTTGACGCAATGCTGAGTGACGCCTAAGATTCTTCCAATAAACTCATAGTACCAAAAAGCAGTACTAAATGACGTTGAAACGCAAGCACGCGAAAACACTGGCCGCCATCTTTAGTCGTCCTGTTTCAGGCACCATCGCATGGAGCGACATAGAATCTCTGTTCGTGGCGCTTGGTGCTGAGGTTAATGAGCGCGAAGGCTCGCGCATCGCGGTTGTGCTGTTCGGCGAAGTGCGCGTATTTCACCGTCCGCACCCATCGCCAGATACAGACAAGGGTGCCGTTGCCAGTATCCGTAAGTGGTTAGAAGAGAATGGAGAAGCCCCATGAACAACATCATGGCTATCGACGGCTATCGCGCCGTGATTCAGTACGATCCAGAGGTTGAAATGTTTCGCGGCGAGTTCATCGGACTTAACGGCGGCGCCGATTTCTACGCCGACAGTGTCTCCGATCTTCGCAAGGAAGGCCGGGTATCCCTCCGCATTTTTCTTGAAGAGTGCGAGCGCCTCGGTATTCAGCCATCCAAGTCCTATTCGGGCAAGTTCCAGGTTCGCCTACCTGCTGAAATTCACGAGCATGCAGTAGATGCTGCTACTGCTAGGGGACAGAGTCTAAACCAGTTTGTGGCAACCGCCATCGAACATGAGATTCGCACCTAATACCAACCCCGCTTTTGCCTACTAAGTGCCTAACCTAAAATTTTCGGGCAATATCCATGTCAGGACTGATGACACGGACTGAACCATGGAAAAACGCTTTGTTGCGCCTCTCACAGAATCTGAACAGCAGACGCTGGTCTCCGCCTATCGCCAGGGTGAGAAGCGGGCTCTCCGTCGTCGGGCGCATGCCATTCTATTGAGTCACCAACGCCACACGATTAACCAAACCAGTGAGATATTGCAGGTTCGCCGCGATGCCGTGTCACGATGGTTCCAGCAATGGGAAGAATCTGGCCTTGACGGGCTCATCGACAAGCCGCGTAGTGGGTGACCCCCTCCCTTGATGAACACGATCACATGCGACTGCAAGCATTGGTGGCTGAGCATCCCCATCAGATTCGTGCCTTGCAGGCTCGCTTTCAAGAAGAGACCGGCAAGTCGGTCGCCACGGTGATATTGCGCCGGGCATTGAAAAAAATGGCCATAGTTTCAAGCGCATTCGGCACTCACTCAAGGCCCAGCGTAACGAAACGGACTTTCGCAACACGCAGGCCCTGATGAAGGCGCTTCATGAGCGAGAAGATCAAGGCGAACAAGAGCTCTATTACTTTGATGAGTCAGGTTTCTCACAAGCGTCGTCGGTGCCGTATGCGTGGAGTCCTATCGGCAAGCCCTGGGAGATAACTGCCTACTCCCACAGCCAACGGCTGAATGTGCTGGGGTTCCTAAGCCGAGCCGGAAAGCCGGTCTCCCACACGACAACCGAGGCAGTGACCACGGAAACGGTTATCGAAGCGTTTAACCAGTTTGTGGCCCAGAAGGATCCAGACACCTTCGCCGTCGTAGTGCTCGATAATGCCAGCATGCATCGCTCCAAGGCATTCAGACGCAAGAAGGCGGAATGGATGTCGCAGCGTGTGTATCTGATCTACCTGTCGGCCTACTCACCATAACGAACTCTCGATGCTGATGCGTGACTTGATAGCCGAGCAAATGGCGGAGCTGGATCGACTCAATGAGCGTATTCAGTCACTGGATAAGCGCGTGGAGCAGATGAGCCGTGCGGTGATGCCTTGTCGCCAACTGTTGGCGATTGAGGGAGTGGGATCGGTGGTCGCCACGCAGCTCTATAGCGCCCTCGGTAACGGCGACGCGTTCAAGAAAGGTCGCCAAGCGTCAGCCTATCTGGGGTTAACGCCGACACAACACAGCAGTGGTGGCATCGCGAAGATCAAGGGCATTGGCCGAACGGGCCAAGTCTCGCTGAAAGCCGCCCTGATACGCGGCGCACACTCGGCCATCAACAGCGTGGGTGACAAGCAGGATGCCAAAAGCCGTTGGCTACGCGCGCTGGTCGCACGCGTTGGTAAGAACAAAGCGGCGGTCGCGTTAGCGAACAAGACAGTACGAACCGCCTGGGCGGTTCTGCACAGCGGACAGTCCTATTGTAGAGAGTTTAACGACGGTTCCGCGCTGATGGTGAGCTAAGCGGTAGCACCATCAGCGCCTAAGCGCCGACAGGCGGCCACCTTGTTGCCGAGCAACGATCGATGAAAAACAGGTCAGACCGACCTTCTCGCAACCTGATTAGTGCGATGGCTGAAAAAGCCTACGCCTCGTTGAGGTGAGAAGGCGCGCGACGTTCATCAGGGTCAGGGGATAGCGTCCCTATTAAGACCGACTATACGCACGCATCGGCTTATGTTGTTCATCATCGTCGCTTGCAACCGGGGAGTAGTCCCTATACGCACTAAAAGTAAGAGGTTTTCCGCGCTGACTGATAACGCCGGGTTTTTTTTCATTGTGAAACGTGCGCATAAAAAGACGACGCTACAAGGGTGGCAGCCGCTCAACTAACGTATCAAGCCTCATACCAATGCGTAGGTTGCGCGGCTGTTTTAATTAAAGTCTCTGATACTGAAATGTTAAGTGCACCGAACAAACAAAAATCTGAGCTCCCGACACGAAGCAATCGCTTACTAACCCACCCAATAGGGTAGCTACGCTACCGGCGCGAACAGCAACGCCAAATCCTCTTCGTCAAACAGTGGGCCATCGTCCTGCCGTTCGGCACTTCCCTCCAGTATTGACGCGGCTAAATGGGCCTTCCGTGACTGCAAGTCATGAATGCGCTCCTCCACCGTGCCAGCGCAAATCAACTTGTATACAAACACCGGATTTTGTTGCCCCATTCGGTGAGCACGGCCTGTCGCCTGGGCCTCAACCGCAGGATTCCACCACGGGTCATAATGAATCACGGTGTCCGCTGCCGTAAGGTTAAGTCCCGTACCACCGGCCTTCAGACTGATTAAAAACACCGGAATCTCTCCCTCCTGAAATTGCGCCACTCGCTGTGTACGCACTTTTCCGGGCGTGTCCCCCGTCAGCGTCGTGTAGAGAATGCCATCCCTCTCCAGGGCTTGACCAATGAGGTCAAGCATCTCGGTGAACTGTGAAAATACTAAGATGCGCCGCTTCTCTTCGATTAAGGTCGGCAACAGGTCTCGCAGGTGTTCTAACTTAGCCGAACGCGTAACCTTCTTAGCGCTATCGAGCTTGACCAGTCGCGGGTCGCAGCATACCTGACGTAGCTTGAGTAGCGCATCCAACATCACGATGCCTGAGCCGCCGAGTCCACGTTCGGCAACGGCTTGCTGCACACGTTGGTGCTGAGCCAGACGCAAGCTTTCGTAAAGCTCGCGCTGGGCGCCTGCCAATGTTATTTCGCGCTGACTTTCGGTTTTATCCGGCAACTCGGCAAGCACTTGGTGCTTCGTCCGTCGCAGCATCAATGGGCTAATCCGTCGCGATAGCTGCTCGCGCACCGTGCTATCGTTCTCTTTCTCAATAGGTGTGCGGAAGTGTTGGCCGAACCATTGCTGACCACCCAGCACCCCCGGGGCCACAGCATCCAACTGGGCCCACAGCTCCCCTAAATGATTTTCAAGTGGCGTGCCCGTCATCGCCAACGCCCGCTTGGCATTAAGCTCACGAACCGCCCGGGCCGTCTGGCTGGCAGCGTTCTTAATCGCTTGGGCCTCATCGAGCACCAGCAGATCAAAGTCATGCTCCCGCAGCCTTTCCAGGTCACGGATCAACAGCGCATACGTCGTAACGACTAGATCGGCGTCGACTAGCGACGTTTCAAACTGGCGCTCACGCTGCGCTTTGCCGCCCTGTAAGGCCACCACCTTAAGGTCCGGCGCGAAGCTTGCTGCCTCGGTGCACCAGTTACCTACCAAACTAGTGGGAACAACCACCAAAGTAGGCCCCGTAAGAGCGCCACGCTCGCGCTCATCGAGCACATGAGCCAACACTTGGACTGTCTTGCCGAGCCCCATGTCATCGGCCAAGATGCCACCCGTACCGAGCTCAGAAAGAAAGCGCATCCAAGCCAAACCACGAGACTGATAGTCGCGCAGCTCGCCCACGAAGCCCTGTGGTGTCGGCAAGGTAGAAGGTAATGCATTTAATCGCTGAGCTAGCGCAGTGACATCCTCGCGACCTGCCCAACGTTCGCGTTCTGCCAACGGCGCCACTTGCTCGGCCGCCGTCAGCGGCAACTTCACCGTTGATGAAGGGTCACGCTCATCACCTAACCAATCAAGGATCGGCGCCATCAATGCGCGCAACCGAGACAAGGGTAACGTCAGGCGGCGACGCTCATCTAATTCAAGCGTCCAGCTCGCATCGTCTGCCTCCTCTTGAGTAGGTTCGAGCGGAAAATCCGACCGCTTGAGTAACTGTCGCAGGATCGGCAGAAGGTTAAGCCGCTCTCCTTCCACATCGATATCCAGTGCCAAATCAAACCAGCCATTACCCGCAGGCTCCAGTTCACCGTACCACGCCTCTGGTTCGAGATAGATCGGCTCCTCAGGGAAGTCGTCGCTGAGTTCGACTAGGCAGCCCGCTTGGCGCAGCCTATTAATCATCTCCCACCACCCGTCGGGATCGGCCAGATGGGTCGACCATTCGGCGGCACTTGAAGGCAGCGCCCCCTCAATGGGCAGCAACAACGCCCAGGTCGGCAAATCCAGGTGACTAGGTACCGGGTGAAGCTCGGTCAGTTGCTCCAAGGTCACCATACCCGACGGCAGAGTACGCATTAGGGCCAGCTCAGCCTCAGGATCGCGCTGTACCGTCAATCGCTCACCATCTCGGTATCCTTTAGCGGTCTGCCCTTCTTCGGGCGGCACTTCTATGCCGTCATAATCGAAGCTGACCACGGCAGCACCGACCTGGATCCAACGAGGCAGTGGCGCCCCGTGGCGATACCCAAGCTGGCCCTCAGCAACCTCCATGATGACCTTGAGTCTCGGTGTCACGTCCTTAAGAATTTGCTCTTTCACCCGCTTGGGGATTGGTAATTGATCAACAAGCGATGGCGACTGACGAAATCGCTCGCTTAGCCATTCACTGTCTTCGGGAGGGAGCGACGGTGACTGGCGCAGTTTGGCCAGCAGATCAGGAGAGCCCTCCAGGTAACCAAACAGTCCTCGGTCAGTATCGAGATAGCAGAGTCCGCGACCCGCCCTGAGGAACACCGCATCGGTGGAGAGAACACCTTCAGGCTCTGTGGTAGGTTGCAGTCGTTGCACTCCCTCGTTATCTGCCTCCCAGCGAGGAACCAGCCGACAGGCAGGTCCGAGTTCAAGCCTTGTACCGGTCTGCTTACCATGAAACAGCAGGGGTGGCGTCTCACTCTCCAGCAATGCCGACAGCGCCCGAGCTTGAAAAGGGTGTGACACCAACGCCGACTTACGCTGATGATTTGTCCAAAAAAGATCGGTCTCGCCATGCATCAGCTGGTCGATCGCTTCCTCCTGCTCCGGGAGCCAACCCGTCTCAGGTACCGGAAACAGGTCTCCAGAGGGACTCACTTCGATCGCACGTGGCGAGACCCAACCGTTACCCTGTGCCCGCTGCTTGGAGGGACGAAGCCACACAGGAAACACCGTTAAAATAGGATCGCTGCCAACCCGTTTGCGGCTATCCAGGAACAGTCCAAGACGATATTCAGTCCCCACTCGACGATCATCTGATACAGGTTCCGCCAGGTGCTCTAATTGCTCTATCCACCTTTCCCAGCGCTGCTTGAGTTGTGCTTCCTTGTTGCTATTAGAAGAGATACTGGGGGAGTGAGGAGTGCTTTCTGCGACCACCGCAGGCCCATTACCCATCTGGTTCAGAAACGTCTGTATCAACGCTACCCCATGCTTGCAGTTTATGCCGACCGGGCAGCTACAGTCGGTAAACACTTCATCTTCGAGGCCATGGATACCTGTCTCGACCTTGGTGCGGTAAGGCCGTTGTTGGTTACCCGACACCTCACCTTTCAATATCAGCCGCTCTTCTTCCTGTTGAAGGTTAAACTCGCCCAGCACGCGATGCTGGGCCGCATAGTGTTTACCGCGCTGCAACGTACGGTCGTCGAAGAAGCTTTGCCAATCATTCTGATGAAGGGCGATAAATAGCGCTAAGGCATTGTTGTTAAGAAGACGCTCAGACACAAAGGCCTCATAGGGATAACGGGAAAACTTAAAAACGGCGTTGCCCTGCTCTCAGACACAGGTCATAGCTACCAGCAAAGCCCGTTAAGCGGATCAGTATTGCTTTTCGGGGCAGCTAGCCTCCCGGCGGCAAATACTATCGGTGCTCAATCACACGACCTAGTTGCTCGCGTTAGCGCTTAGCAGCAATGGTTACCCGACGTCCTGCAAGTCTCGCTCTCGGCAGGAAGCTAACCTTGAACGTTCGGCACTCTCACCCAATGAGCTTGCCTTCGCTTAACGCTCAGCCGACTATAATTCTACAATTTTGCGAAATAGCGCAGCCGTTTCATAGTGCTTGTTGACCTCCTCACCGCCCTGAAGGGCGGTGATTCCCGGTTGTCACCTTCCGGGTTCCTGCTTCATAGCCCGTTGCCGTTGGTGATGGCACCGCCGGTCTTACACAAGCTCCACAGGCTTAACCTCCCGTAAGCCCTACGGTAGTTTTTTCATGCTGGCGCAGCTTGTCGGCGCCCGCCAGAATCGCCTTGCCCGCCTGCAAAATGTTGCGGGCAGCGTTTATGTCGCGGTCAATATCTTGGGTGCCGCAGCCAGGGCAATCCCAGGTGCGGACAGTGAGCGGCATTTTCTCGGCAATGTGCCCACAGTGAAAACAGCGCTTCGAGCTGGGATACCACTTGTCGATCTGGACGAAATCGCGCCCGTAGCGTTCGGCTTTGTAGGCCAGTTGCTGGGTGAGCTGCTGCCAGCCTACGTCGCTGATGGCCTTTGAGAGTGAGCGATTTTTCAGCAGGTTTTTGATTTGCAAACTCTCAGCAGCGATAACTTGGTTCTCGTGAATAAGCTGCGTGGAGAGTTTATGGGTGGCGTCACGGCGCTGATCGGCCAACTTGGCATGTATTTTGGATACCCGATGCCGTGCCTTAGCGCGGTTGTTGGAGCCTTTTTGCTTACGGCTTAACTGCCGCTGCGCCCGCGCCAACTTGCCTTCGGTGCGACGCAAAAAGCGTGGGTTGGGAATTTTGTCGCCGTGGCTGGTAATGACGCGGTGCGTCAGCCCCAGGTCGATGCCCACCATTTTTGGTGTAACGGGGAGCGGCGTGATCGCTTCTTCCACCAAAAAGCTAACGTGGTAGCGACCAGCAGTATCGCAGCTCACCGTAATACTGGTCGGCTGACCGGAAAAATGACGGCTCCAGTGAATGTCCAACGGGTCTTTATGCTTAGCGAGCCATAGCTGGCCGTCGCGCCAGCGAAAGCCGTTGGCCATATAGGTAGCCGACTGCTTGCGCTGCTTTTTCTTGAAGGTGGGATACCGCGCCTGACCTTTGAAAAAGTTGCTAAACGCTCGATCCAGATGCCGGAGCGATTGTTGCAAGCAAACGTTAGACACCTCTGCCAGAAACGCGGTGTCCGACTGCTTCTTGAGCGTGGTAAGCGCTTTTGCCGTGGCATTGTAATTCATGCGCTCCTGGCGCTCGAACCAGGTATCGGTACGCTGGCGGAGAAAGTGGTTGTAGACGTACCGGACACAGCCAAACGTCCGAGCAAGCTGGTCGGCCTGCTCAGGCGTTGGATAGAAGCGGTAGCGATAGGCGCGGTGTACGGTCGTCATGGATAAAATCTAGCGTGTTAAATATAGCATGTCAACAAAGAGGCGCTTCGCGCCTCGCGCTATCCTTCCTACGCACTAAAAGTACGAGGTTTGACGCGCATTTTGATCAATAAGATAAAGCCCAGCCGGGCGACCGGCTGGGCTTTATGATGTTTGACGACTTTTTAAACGTAGCTAAGACACACAGGTTTCTACAAGCTGAGCCACTTAATCTTGAGTTCCAGAATAAAGTTCTAAGTAGCGGTTCTTGGAAGGTAGTAGATGCTGGCGACACAGCTCAGACAGGCGTTCGCGGTCTTCGTCGCGAATGGCGTCAATCATCAACTGGTGTTCATTTCTGGCTTGAGCTAGAGCATCGCGATCCGTAATCGCGATGAAGCGGATGCCATGAGCCTTCTGAGCGAATTCATTAATGGTAGCGTACAAGTATTCATTCCCGCAGGCTCTGAATAAGGTGCGGTGAAAAGCGATGTTCATATGAAACACCTGCCTAAGGTTGTGAGCGTCCACAGCTTCGCTGTGACACTGATGAACCTCCTCAAGCTCTGTAAGCCATTCCTGCGGAGCCGGCAATGGCAGCCTACTGACTGCCGCTAGTTCGAGAATCTCGCGCATAGCGTAGATATCCTCAACCTCTTCCGGCGGATAACTCCTGACGAAAGCGCCTCTGTTTTTGATGCGCTCAGTCAATCCAATGGTATCAAGTTGGAAGAGAGCCTGGCGAACAACGTGTCGTTTGCAGTCGAAGCGCTCCATCATGGCCTCTTCGACCAGCCGCTCACGCGGGTGCAATCGGCCGAGCACAATATCCTCTTCTACAGCGCTCACGATGTCATCGACACCATTTGCAGATGTAGCGGATTTAGTCACGGCGCCACTTGCGGTGAGCGGCTGGGCGGTTCGGTTCAAGATCGCTTTCTCAGCATTCATTGCAGTACACAAGGAAAGTAAGTGTATCAAAATCGCTTTCAGGCTTCATGCTGTCTCGGTATCCGGCACGTAGGTTCAGGTCGGCAAGCACGGAAATCGCACCCCTGTTCGGCTTGAAGGATTTGCTCCATAAATAGGCGTCGATAGCCCAATAGGGGTGCCCCGCCCTCCTCACCCTTGAAGGCTTGGCGTCGAGCATCAAGCTCTTTGTCCTCCACATCTAGGTTCAACTGATTGTTAGCAACATCCAGCGATATGAAATCGCCATCGCGTACCAACCCAAGGGGGCCGCCCTCAGCGGATTCTGGGGAGACGTGGAGCACGATAGTGCCTGCCGCAGTGCCACTCATGCGTCCGTCAGAAATGCGCACCATATCTTTGACGCCTTGAGCGGCGAGTTTCTTGGGAATCGGGATGTAGCCCGCTTCGGGCATACCCGGCGCTCCCTTGGGCCCGATATTCTGTAGTACTAGCACGTCGTCAGCTTGCACATCTAGGCCTGGGTCATCAATACGGTTCGCCAAATCCTCCAACCCCGTGAATACCACTGCACGACCGCGATGTGTCATAAGTTCTGACGAGGCGGCGGATTGCTTAATAATGGCGCCGGACGGTGCCAAGTTGCCACGCAATACGGCTATGCCACCCTGAGCGTAGACCGGGCTGTTCATTGGCCGCACGACTTTCTGGTCGATGAGATGGACGGCGGCATCGATGTTTTCTCCCAAGGTATGACCATTGATGGTCATGGCGTTCAAGTGTAACAACGGTTTCAACTCACGTAGCAAGGTGGGCAGGCCGCCTGCTCGATGCAAATCTTCCATGTACCCTTCTCCTGATGGCTTGAGATCCATCAGTACAGGGGTTTCCTGGCTCATTCGGTCAAATGCCTCAAGATCAATGTCGATGCCCAAGCGCCCTGCGATAGCGGTCAGATGAATCAAGGCATTAGTGGAGCCGCCTAAGGAGAGCAGTACACGCAGGGCATTCTCGAAAGCTTCAGGGGTGAGAATTTGATCTGGCGTAACGCCTGCGTGGGCAAGCGCGACGGCTTGGGCGCCTGACTGCTCGGCAATGCGTTGCCGATCAGCGTAAACAGCCGGGGCGGTAGCGCTGTTAGGTAGCATTATGCCCAGTGTCTCGGCCAGACAGGCCATGGTGCTCGCGGTGCCCATTACCGAGCAAGTGCCCACGGTAGGAACCAGCTTGTCGTTGACTTCGTTTATTTCCGCCTCGTCGATGTCATTACCACGGTAGGAGGCCCAGTAACGGCGACAGTCGGTGCAGGCTCCGACGCGCGTACCACGGTGTGAGCCTGCAAGCATGGGCCCGGTAACGACTTGGACTGTCGGAACGCCGGCGCTAGCAGCAGCCATCAACTGCGCGGGTACGGTCTTATCGCAACCGCCGATCAGTACCACGGCATCCATCGGCTGGGCACGAATCATCTCCTCCGTATCCAATGCCATAAGGTTACGCAGGTACATGCTGGTGGGGTTAGCGAAAGATTCATGAAGGGTAATGGTGGGAAAGTCTACTGGTAAGCCGCCAGCGAGCATGACGCCACGCTTAACGCTCTCGACCAATCCAGGCACATTGCCATGACAGGCATTGTAGCCACTGTAGGTATTGGCAATCCCAATGACCGGACGCGAGAGTGCATCATCCGTATAACCCATGCCCTTGATGAAGGCCTTGCGCAGAAAGAGCGAAAAGTCTGCATCACCATAGTTGGTTAGTCGATTGGACATGCCCAAGGTAGGGCCTTCAGATGTCGATTCATGACGCTCATGGCCGTTGCTATTGTTTTTAAAGTTCTGGCTCATTGCGGTTTCCTCTATTTTGTTCGCGGTTTCTCGGAGGGGTCCGTAAAGACGGTTCTTGATCATTAGGCTAGGCGGTATAAATCTAGCTGGCAAGATTATTAATAATATTATTGACAATATAATTGATATGCAACTACGTTGGATAGTGCAAGCACGCCTTGCGCAACCATGTGCATCACAACGACAAACAGCACTTGAGGAAATAACAATGCAAATCCGTAGCATTTACACAGCGTCCCTACTATCCGCCCTGATGCTTTCAGGCGCCGCTCAGGCGGAGTATTCAGCAGCCGATGAGATTAAGGTGCTTCAAGGATTTAAGGCAGGTGGAGGTAGCGATACCTTGGCCCAGTTGACCCAACCATTTTTGCGAGAATCCCTGGGCGTGGAATTTATTAATGAATACATTCCCGGCGCCACAGGCGCGATTGCATGGACGCGGCTAACCCAACAGTCGGCAAGTGATGGCAGCGTCATCAGCATCACCAATACCCCGATGCTGATGACGAACTACATCATGAATGACGCTATTAATTACTCAATCGACGAGCTAACGCCCATCGCCAACGTGGTAACCGACCCAGGCGTTATCGTGGTGCCGGAAGACAGCCCCTATCAAACAGTGGAAGATTTTCTCGCTGCTGCCGAGGAACGCCCCGGTCAGATTACGGTGGCAAATTCAGGCGTAGGCGGTGATGACTTCTTTTCAACCATCATGATTGAGAAGGCAACGGGTCTGTCCTTCCAAAAAGTCCCTTTTCAGGGCGATGGCCCCTCTGCGACAGCAGCCCTGGGAAGCAAGGTCGACGCCAGTTTCAATAACCTTGGTAATGTCTATGGCCACATCCAGTCGGGCAGCCTGCGCCCCCTCGCCGTCTTCACCAAAGAGCGTCTGGATATCCTGCCTGATGTGCCCACCATGATTGAGAAAGATATTGATGTCGTGGCCGGCTCTTCACGCGGTTACAGCGCACCAGCAGGCATTCCAGATGAAGCACGCGATGAGCTTATTGCTGCCTTTGAAGCTCTAAAAGATAACGAGGAATTCCAGCAGACGGCTCAGGAACGTGCCTTGAATCTCGACATTCAGACCGGTGACGACTACGGCCAGATGATGCAGGACATGGAAGGCCAATTCGAAGAGATCTGGGCTGATGTCAAAGATGAGGTCACCCAGTAAGTCGCTGCACCGGCAGAGGGAAATGGCGAATCGACAAAGGGGTATGAAATGAACATAAGTCGTCTGGTCTTGGGTTTTTTCGCCATTGGCATTGCAGCGACCTTTTATATCACTGCGATGGGCTATCCCGCTAAGGCGGCGAACATGCCCCTTATCTATTCGGTTGTTGTGGCCTTATTAGGAGCTGCGATGGTGGGTCAGGAGGTATTTAATATCCGGCGGCGTCGCCAGATGTCGGCTGATGGAGCAGCAACCTCTACTCATAATGCCCTTTCGGAGGAGGCAACCGTAAACGGTCAGGCTAGGCGCCGCAAGCCATGGAAGGCCATGCTGACCTTCCTGCTGGCCGCGGCCTACCTTTATAGCATTTCGATATTGGGGTACCTGATCGCCACTGTTGGCTTCATGGTCGTGGCATTGGCGATGATCGGGCATGTTTCATGGCGCTTCGCCGCCATAGGCATTGTGCTGCTGATCACGGTGGTATGTGCGGTTTTCATCGGCTTTCTGGGCCTACCTGTCCCCCTACTGCCGCCCCAATTTTCCTCATAACGACAATTAGAGCACTTCTTGTCCCCAGTTCGTATTACTTAGCATGTAATGACAACGTGCTGGGGGTGGGTGCCTGACGCAGGCTTCTGGAGTCTAGTCATATGGATAATCTTGTTCTGGTGGGCCTGACCAACGTCATGTCGTTCACCAACATTGCCCTGATCCTGGGCGGTACCCTCCTGGGGCTGTTCGTGGGTGCCATGCCAGGGCTCTCAGCGACCATGGCGCTGGCGCTGCTATTACCCCTCACCTTTGGTATGAACCCGGCGTCAGGACTTAGCATGTTGGCCTCACTCTATGTGGGGGCCTCCTACGGTGGCTCAATCGCCGCCATTTTATTGAAGACGCCCGGCACCCCCTCGGCCGCAGCGACAGTTCTCGATGGATTCCCGCTATCGCAACAGGGCCAGGCCGGGAGAGCGTTAGGTGTGTCGCTCTTCGCTTCTTTCATCGGTGGTCTGCTGAGCGGCATCGCATTGCTCACAGCAGCACCGTTGCTTGGTGTATTGGTGCTCAAGTTTGGCCCTATCGAGCTGTTTGCGATCGCCGTATTGGGCATCACCATCATTGGATCTTTATCACAAGGTTCGGTAATCAGTGGTCTGCTCTCGGGCACCTTGGGTCTACTGTTGAGCACGGTAGGCATGGATCTGATCACCGGCACGCCACGGATGACTTTCGATGTCATTAACTTGTTCTCGGGTATCGAGTTTACCGTCGCGCTGATCGGCCTATTCTCTATCCCTCAGGCGTTGATACTGATCGAGAATGCCCATGGTGCCCAGAAGGTGGCAAGCAAGATCACCGATAGGTTGATTCCGCCTCTCGCTGAGATACGCCGCTTGTTACCCAATATCTTCCGTTCCAGTGGCATCGGCATCATTACCGGCCTCATACCGGGTACCGGCGGTGATACTGCCAGTTGGTTCGCTTACAACGAAGCCAAACGCTTTGCCAAAGATAAGAGCCGCTTTGGCAAGGGGGACATCGCTGGGGTGGCGGCACCTGAAGCGGCTAACAATGCGGTAGTGGGCGGTGCTTTGATACCCACTATTGCCTTGGGCATTCCTGGCAGTTCCTCTACCGCCATTCTGCTCGGTGCGCTAATGGTCCAGGGTATTCTACCGGGGCCTAACCTGCTCACGGACTATGGAGATGTCACTTATACCCTGATCTGGGCGGTGATTATTGCCAACATTGGCCTACTGCTAGTGGGGCTGCTGTTTACCCGACTCTGCGTAAGTGTGACACGTGTACCAGACAGCTTTGTGGCTTGCTCAATCATTACGCTGTGCGTGATTGGCGCCTTTGCTATCAATAACAGCTTGTTTGAGGTTGGGTTGATGCTGGGCTTCGGTCTGTTTGGCTATTGGATGAATAAAGCAGGTGTGTCACCAGCACCAATGGTAATCGGTTTGATTCTCGGCCCAGTCATGGAGACCAGTTACCAGCAATCGATGCTAATCGGGCAAGGCAACTTGAGCATCTTTTTGACCAGCCCTATCGCTGTCGTGCTTCTCTGCATTGCCGCCCTCTCAGTACTCCAAGCGACACCCTTCTTCCGCTGGGTGCGGTCTGCACTGCGCCCACGAACTCAGACCGAATAACCCCCACACTTAATTCGAGGATTCATCATGACAACGATAACCGAAGTGCGTGCTCGAACGGTCAATGTACCGCTGGATAACCCCACTAGCTTTTCCAATCGTCAGGTACTCAAGCGTGATTATGTGCTCGTCGAAGTGGTTGGCGATGATGGCCATATAGGCATTGGATTTTGCTATGGCGGCAACAATGCTGGCTCACTAGTAGCTAATGCAGTAAGGGAGCTATTGAAGCCGGTGCTGTTGGGGGCGGACGCTCATGCCACCGAAGCACTGTGGCAGGCAATGTACCAGGAATCGCTGCTGCATGGTCGCAGCGGTTCGGTAATGCGCGCCATCAGCATTCTGGATACAGCGTTATGGGATCGTAACGCCCGCGCCGCAAACCTACCGCTCTATAAGTATTTGGGCGCCAGCGATACCCACAGCGTGCCGGCTTATGCCAGTGGGGGCTACTACCTGGACGGCAAAACTCCCGCGATGCTTGGTGAAGAAATGGCCGGCTACGTAGCAAAGGGCTTCACCGCAGTGAAGATGAAAGTGGGCCGAGAAGATTTGGCTGGAGAGGAGGCACGTTTGGCGGCGGTGCGTGAGGCAGTGGGTCCTAATGTGCAAGTGATGATGGACGCCAACAATGCCTGGCGTGATCTGCCGTCGGCACTGGCCTTTATGCGAATGGCCGAGCCCTATAATCCGTTCTGGATCGAGGAGCCTTTCAGTCCTGATGACATCGACAATCATCGCCGCTTGGCGGAGCGCACCCCAGTTCCGGTGGCCACCGGCGAAATTGAAGCAGGCCGCTGGCGTTTCAAGGAGCTGCTGGACAAAGAAGCCGCCATGATTTTGCAGACCGATGCGGCGGTTTGTGGAGGCATCACAGAGTTTCGGCGTATCGCCGCAACGGCTGCCAGCTATGGAGTGGATATTTATCCGCACTGGTTCCACGACTTGCATATCCACCTGGTGGCATCGGCGCCCAACGTAAAAATGGTTGAGTTCTTTGCCGACGATCAGGTGCTTAACTTCAGGCGGCTTGTGGATACGCAGTTAGAGTTTGCCGACGGGCATCTGCTGCTGCCCACCGCTCCTGGCCTTGGCTTCGGATTTGATCAGGCTGCGCTTGAGCGCTACGCCATCGAGCCTTGGCACTAATTGAATAATAAACAATAAGGAGAAAGTCATGTCACAATTGAGTGGAGACGTCTGGTCACCCGTCATTACCCCCTTTGGCGCCGACTTGGCGCCGGATACCCAACGTTTTGTTGCGCATTGCCAGTGGCTGGCTTCAAATGGCGTTGGCTTGGCCGTGTTCGGTACCAATTCCGAGGCCAATTCAATGACAGTGTCTGAAAAGCAGACGCTGTTAAAAGCGCTGGTGGATGGCGGTGTCGATCCCTCCAGGATTATGCCCGGCACCGGGAGCTGTACAATTGATGATTGCGTGGCGCTGACACGCGAGGCGGTGGACGCTGGCTGTGCCGGTGTGCTGATGCTACCGCCTTTCTATTATAAGGGCGTTAGCGACGAAGGCTTGTTTCGCTACTACAGCGAGGTGATCAACCGTGTCGCAAATTCGCGCCTACGGATCTACCTCTACCATATCCCACCTGTCACTCATGTCCCGCTCTCGTTTGAACTGATCGAGCGTTTACGTGACGCTTTCCCGGGCATTATTGCCGGCATCAAGGACAGCGGCGGAGACTGGGCACACACCCAAGCCTTAATAGAGCGCTTTGGTGGGGAAGATTTTGCTGTGTATGCCGGCAGCGAACGATACCTGCTGGATACCCTTCGGGCAGGGGGTGCTGGCTGCATTAGTGCCACTGCCAATGTCAATCCGGCGGCCATCGTTGAGGTGGCAAGGCATTGGCAGGCGGACGATGCCGACGAGCGTCAACAGCGCCTTAACGTTGTGCGTGACCTGTTTGAACAGTACCCACTGATCCCTGCCATGAAGGCGGCAACAGCTTATTTCTCAGGAAAAGACGCTTGGCGGCGTGTGCGACCGCCCTTAGTGGAGCTGGAGGAGCAGCGTGCGTCTGAACTCGTGTCTTCGCTTAAAGCGACAGGATTTCAGATGGAAGGCGTAGATGAGGCGAACCATGGCTGAGCAATTAAAATCGTGGCGTATTGTCGCCGTACGACGGCTCAGTGAGGCTCAGCTTGAGGCGCTTTCCGAGGTTGCCGAGGTCGACTACTTCGAGGACGTGGACGAATCAAACCGCGCTGACTTTATGGCAGCGCTTTCCAAGGCTCATGGCCTAATTGGCGGCAAGCTGGAACTCAACGAGGCAATGTTGGCCGAGGCACCAGCGCTACAAGTGGTTTCCACCATTTCAGTGGGTTATGACCACCTGCCTCTTGAGGCACTTAACCGGCGCGGCATTCTGCTCTGCAATACGCCCGATGTGCTGACTGAAACCACCGCCGATACGGCATTTGCGTTAATCATGGCGACCCAGCGTCGGCTAGTCGAACTAGCCAACCTGGTTCGTGAGGGTGGCTGGCGTGCACATATCGGTGCCGAGCACTTCGGAGTGGATGTACACAGCAAAACCCTCGGCATTGTGGGTGCAGGCCGTATTGGTGCGGCGATTGCCCGGCGTGGGGCGCTGGGTTTTGGCATGCCTATCCTCTACACAGCCTCTTCCTCTAAACCTGCCCTTGAACAGCACTTAGGGGCGCAAAGGCGAGAGCTAAATGACCTGTTAACCGAAGCGGATATCGTCTGCATTAGCGTGCCCTACAACAACGATACACATCACTTAATTGACGCCGATGCCCTAGCACGCATGAAACCGACGGCTGCCCTAATCAATATAGCGAGAGGTAAAGTGGTCGACGAGCCAGCACTGATCGAGGCACTCCACTCCGGCCAAATACGTGCCGCTGGACTAGACGTATTCGCCGAAGAACCTCTCCCATCCAGTTCGCCTCTGGCAGCCATGGACAATGTCGTGACGACGCCACACATAGGCTCTGCGACCCATGAAACCCGTGAGTCTATGGCTCAGTTGGCAGTCGATAACCTATTGGGAGCGCTAACCGGAAGCGGTCCTCTCAATGCTGTGAATGAAGACGCTTGGCGTCGGGTTACTGCTGATACTAAGGAGGCATGATGCCTCATCGCTTAGAACACATCTTGAGTCTTGACGATTTCGAGCGAGCAGCTAAGCGCCACCTACCACGACCGCTGTTCGGTTACGTGGCGAGTGTGGCTGAAGACGGCAGCACTGCCCGCTCAAGCCATGAAGCCTTCGATCAATACGCATTTCTTCCGCGCGCATTAGTGAATGTCTCTGGCGTGTCGACTGAAACCGAGCTCCTTGGCCGCCGCTATGCCTACCCTTTTGGTATAGCACCCATGGGTATTAGCGCCCTAACTGCCTATCGGGGAGACCAGGTACTGGCACAAGCAGCATCAGACAGCGGCATCCCCATGATTGTCAGTGGTACATCGTTGATCCCCATGGAAGAGCTTTCGGGGACAAATGGCTCGGATTGGTTCCAGGCTTACCTTCCCGGAACCCCGGAGGAAATCGACGCCTTGCTGGCACGTGTTGAGCAGGCCGGATTTACCAATCTGGTGGTCACCGTGGACTACGCTGTACCACCGAATCCTGAGAATCATCGTCGTGCGGGCTTCTCTTCGCCATTACGCCCAAGTCTACGGCTAGCTTGGGATGGCTTGGTGCGGCCGCGATGGCTATTCGGCACTTTTCTGAAGACATTGTGGCATCACGGTGTTCCGCATTTCGAAAATAATGCGGCGACACGTGGTGTGCCGGTACTGGCAAAGAACGTCAATCGTGATTTTTCTGGCCGCCGGCATCTTGATTGGTCGACGCTCGATCAGGTTCGGACACGGTGGAAAGGTAATCTAGTGGTAAAAGGTATTCTGCACCCAGACGATGCACGGCGTGCTGTTAGCGCGGGTGCCGATGGTTTAATAGTTTCCAATCATGGAGGCCGACAGCTCGATGGCACTGTAGCCCCACTCACTATGTTGCCTGAAGTGCTGGAGGCGGTCGCTGGAGCAGTGCCGGTGATGATCGACGGCAGCTTTCGACGCGGTAGCCAAGTACTCAAAGCACTTTCGTTAGGTGCAAGCTTTGTGTTTATTGGTCGTCCCTTTAACTATGCGGCCAGTGTCGCTGGTGAAGCCGGTGTGAAAAAGGCTGCCATGCTTCTAGGTAGCGAAATAGAGCGCAACATGGCGCTGCTTGGTATAACAGATGTGGAGAAATTGACCCCCGATTTGTTACGGCGGCTAAATCACTGATTGTTAGAATCAGTTTTCTGAAAAGAGATTGTGGTTTAGGAACCTACAAATCTCTTTTCAGGCTAGAACTGTCGGTTAGGGCCTGTTGACCTTTCACATGGGTAGCCGTAAAAAACCGCAGGCCAAGGCCACCATGCTTTCGTAGTTTCGTTTGAGTTTGTCATACCGCATCGCTATCGCGCGATACGGCTTCAATCGGGCAAACGCGTTCTCGACGAGATGCCGATAGCGAGATAACCCTTTGTCTAAACTGTTATTCTTTTTTTTGAATTGCGCTTTCGTGTAATCACGGGGCGCATGCCCTTTGCTTCGACCTGCTCACGGATACGCTCACTGTCATAGCCCTTGTCAGCTATCAGCGCCTCTTCTGTCGGCAGGTTGTCTATCAACGCCTGAGCCTGTGTGCTGTCTTGTACTTCCCTCCCGTTATCCTGAAGGCGTTGGGGAGTCCGTGGAATCAGTGCTGAGTCTCGGCACGTAGTTTTTCCACTTCTTCAATCGGCAGCTCTTCAATCTCTGCGATCAGCTGATCGTTAATTTCGGTCAGCGCTATCAGCTTGCGGGCTGCGTTACGTTTGCTTTCAAATGCTCTCTTCTCAGCTTCCTGCAAAACCTTCTGGCGCTCTTTATGAGCCCAGTTCTCTAGGTTCTCTGCCAACATACCTTTATCCTTTACCAAACTATTGAGCTGATCTAAGTTTACGTCAGCTCCGAGCCGCTGTAGATGGCGCTTTAACCAGCGGGTAATGATCTTGTCGATACGCTCTTTGTTCGGATCGGCCTGAATAATCGCCACAATCCGATCGACCGCCTGCTGTAACCCTTGTCGGTCAGTAGAGGCTTTCTCGATACTAAACACTCCGCTCAACGGCGTCTGGCGCAAGCCCAATTCGTCATTAGGATAGCGCGCTTCATCGACTAGGTAATAGCGTAGGTGGGGCTGGTAGACCTGCAGAAAGCCCGGCGGTTCCGGTGTAACCATCTCGTAGATATCCAGCGGTGCCGTCCAAGGTTTCGAGCCGTTGTGGAGGACGACCGGAAACACTGGCGGCAGGCCTTGGCCGGGGGTGATAACTTTATTTTTGAGCAATTCGCTGTAGATTCAAAACGATCGTTCACCCCCCGATGAAAAAGGCGGGCTCAGCGCAGTGGAAAAAATTGCGGCCGATTAGTTCTATCTCTGGGGCTTATCCCGGTGCGTAGTTTCAATCTGTCGGCCACCGACCCCGCGCAACCTGACGGGAGGGAAACACTGTACTTCTGTGTGCGGCGACCTGTTAGGTATTAACTTTCAATCCCCTACTAGCTATTAATATATTCCGAGTAAGCATCAGCCAGTTTGGCTAGGTTCGTCTGAATATAAGAGAGATGAATTTGCATGGCATCTAGCGCCTGTGCCGGTTCGCGAGACTCAATGGCACTTATCAAGGCAGCATGCTCACTGATAATGGATGGAATACGCTGCTCTTCAAGAAATAGCATCCGTACACGGTTGATATGTAGACGTACAGGATAAATAACGTCCCATACTGCACTATAACCGGCTGCTTCCGCTATTTTAGCGTGTAGTTCTTCGTCAAGGCGCTCGATGTCAAGGTAGGTCTTTCTACGACAGGCAGCTTCCTGCTCATCAAGATTTATCTTCAGATCAATGATCTGCTGTTCAGTACATTGCCTAGCTGCATCCTGGACTAGGGCACACTCAAGTGTGGAACGCGCGTAATGCGCCGCCATCACAGTATCCTTCTTAATTGGCGTGACGTAAGTACCCCGCTGTGCAAGGATATCCACGAAGCCATCATACTGGAGCCGGATCATCGCTTCCCGTATCGGCGTCCGGCTAAGACTGAATTCATCAGCAAGCTCTTTTTCCGAAATCTTTTCTCCCGGCTTCAGAGACAGGTTAATTATCCTGTCACGTATAGTGGCGTATGCGAAGCTGCTCGTAGAGACTGCTTGATTGCTCTTCATTATATTCATACTCAATATTCCAGCAGGGCCATAAATTCACCGATATCAGCTTCGCTTAAGTGACTATAGCAAGCCACTCAAGTACGAAACGAAGGCTATCATCAATATCTCACTAGTTAGTTAACCGGCGTTATTAATGGTAACCCCTTGAAATGGCAGCGCAAATTTTCAACCACCAAATCACGCATGGAAAAACGGGTCTCCCAAGTTCCACTTCCGGCGTGTGGCTGCAGAACGACGTTTTGCATGTGTTTTAGCGGTTCGGGCACATGTGGCTCGTTGCGAAAGACATCAAGACCTGCCGCCCCCAAGGCTCCGGTCTCGAGAAGCTCGATAAGACTATCTTCGTCAATCACACTGCCTCGTGAGACATTGACCAGACAGCCAGTGTTGCCTAGAGCAAGCATGACCTCACGGTTTATGATCTTGTCAGTGTTAGCACCGCCCGGCAATGTCACGATTAGAATGTCACTCTCCTCAGCAAGTCGAACCAAGTCACTATAAAAGCGATATGGCAACTCAGGTTTTTCAGTGCTTGCATAATATTGCAAAATACACTGAAACGCCTGCAGCCTGCGAGCGATAGCCTTGCCAATGCGCCCCAGGCCGACCAGGCCAACACGCTTGCCATTGACCTGAGCTGAGAGCGCCATGGGGCCTTGCCTTTCCCAGGAGCCGTCACAAACGTATCTGTGCGCAGCAACGATATTACGCCTTACCGCAAGCGTTAGCCCCACTGCTAGATCGGCGACATCTTCAGTCAATACATCCGGCGTGTTAGTTACGGCAATATCACGCCGGGAGGCCTCGCCGACATCGACACCGTCATACCCCACCCCAAAGCAGCTTATGACTTCCAGCGCAGGCAGCCGCGACATAAGTTCGGCGCTTACTTGCTGTTCTCCTGTATTCACCACGGCACGGAAATTGCCTTCACAAGCTTCAAGACACGCCTCAAGAGAGCCATGCAGCCAGTAGGCGATAGGATTCGCGAATTCGCTTATTGCCTCAAGAATATCGGGGGACTTGGGGCCAAAAACAAGAACATTCGGAATGTTTTGAGTATCCATAACTAGTTCCATGCTGATGGAAAGTGGGCAAACATCAACGAGACGATGACACCATTAGAGATGCAGAATCGAGTTCCGAGAGGTCGTTACAGCCTAGGAGGCCGAGTATTCGATCCATCTCCTCACGGATGATGTTCAATGCATGCTCAGCGCCCTCCTGGCCACCTGCCCCTAAGCCATAGAGTGTGGTTCTGCCGAGTAACACAGCGTCGGCTCCCAATAGCCGGGCCTTCAGGACATCGCTGCCACGTCGGAAGCCACTGTCGACGAGTATGGCGAGCTGATTCCCGACTTCTGCTCTGATATCGGCAATTAGCTCCATCGGGGAAACGGAGTAATCCAACTGACGCCCGCCATGGTTCGAGAGTACGATCCCGTCGACACCGACTTCTACTGCGGTGGCTGCTTCTTCGACAGACAGAATACCTTTTATGACAAGCCGGCCCTTCCACTCGTCCCGGAGCCAACGGATGTCATCCCAGTTAAGCGAAGGATCGAGCTGTTGGCCTAACACAGCGGCTGCGCCCTTTACCGACGTCTCGCCAGGAGGCAGCAGGTCGCCAAGATTCTTGAATTGAGGTATGCCATCGGGAATTAGTACATCATTGAGCCAGCGCGGCTTGGTTAACACGTGCAACTTGTTTCTCATAGTTAGCACTAAAGGTCGTGAATAGTTTCTTCTGTCCCACTCACGGTTACCAAATATAGCACTGTCGGTAGTAACAACGATCGTATCGTAATTGGCCTCCTTGCAGCGCTCGACTAACTTCTTAACGTAATCACGATTGCGATAGAAATAAATCTGCATCCAATGCCATAGGCCATCTATCTTAGAGATGTCTTCCAAGGAGGTGGTCGAGGCATTGCTGAGGGTAAAAGGAATACCGTAGTGTGTCGCTGCCCTAGCTAACTTCGTATCACCATCCTTAGTCACCATGCCATTGAAGCCGGTAGGCCCGATCAGCACTGGCATAGAAATTTTTTTACCAAAAATTGACGTCTCCAGGCTGCGCTGCTTGCTAACCTTCGTTAGCGTTCTGGGAGTAAAGTAATACTTGTCGAAGATCGCACGATTACGCTCAAGAGTCACTTCATCGTCTGAGCCGCCATGAATATACTCATAGACAAAATTAGGTAGACGACGCTTGGCAATCGCACGTAGCTCCTCGACATTGACAGCCTTGCGGTAATTCAATCCTGAGTAAGCACACCTATCCATTTTATACCTGCTATATATTGGTTAATTCTGATCAGTTGATTAGTGCTTACCTACTTTGACAACCATTCCATGGGAACAGTAACTATCTGCGGGAAAAGTATGAAACTGATCAATACCGCAAAATACATTGCCAACATCGGCCATATACCTTTCGTTATATCTAACAAACTTATTTTACTTATACTGCAGCCCACATAGAGCACAGTTCCGACTGGCGGAGTAATTAATCCGATAGACAGGTTGATAACCATGAGGACACCGAAATAGACCGGATCGATGCCCAAACTTTCAACTACAGGAATCAGCACCGGCGCAAAAATTAGAACTGCGGGAGTCATATCCATTACGCAACCGACAAGTAGCAGGAAGGCCATGATAATCAGCAACATGACGGTCGGGTTTTCGGTCATACCTCCGAGTACTGTTGCCAGTTCCGCAGGTACACGGGCCACCGTAATTGCATACGCAGTAACAATTGCAGCAGAGGCGATCAACATCACAATTGCAGTTGTTTTCGCCGTCCCGACCAGTACATCATAAAGTTGACTGACCTTGATCTCTCGGTAGACGAAGCTGATAAGCAGCGCATATACGGCGGCGATCACGCCAGCCTCGGTCGGCGTGAATACGCCGCCGCGCAACCCTATGATAATAATGCCCGGTAGCAATAGCGCCCAGAAAGCACGCAAGAAATAGTGCAGGCGCTCGCGTCCAGTTGCCTTCTCAACACGGCCGGCTGATGTCTTTCTTGATAACAGATACCAAACCAGCATCATGCCCATGGCCATAATGAGCCCAGGGACGATGCCCGCCATGAATAGTTGAGTAATAGATACACCACCCACTACGCCGTACAGAATCATGGGGATACTGGGGGGAATGACTGTACCAATGATGCCTACCGACGCCACTAAGCCCGTAGTACTATTTTTATTGTAACCTTGAGCAACCATCATAGGGATCAGAATAGCGCCCAGTGCAGCGGTATCGGCAACGGCCGAGCCGGACAGACCAGCAAACACAACACCGGCAATGATTGCTACATAACCTAGGCCACCGCGGAAATGCCCCACTAAGGAGGAGGCAAAATCGACAATTCGCTTCGAGACACCTCCCGCGTTCATGATTTCCCCGGTAAGGATAAAGAACGGTATCGCCATAAGGGAAAAGCTGTTGGCACCGGTAATAAGATACTCTGCCAATGTGCTCGTGTTGAAAATACCTACGAGAAACAACATGACCGATGCAGCAATCATCATAGCGAAGGCAACAGGCATCCCGATCAGCAGCAACGAGAACAGTACCAGCAAAAACTGCCAGATCATGACTCTTCCTCCATAGCTTTTTCCGTCTCTTTATGGTCGCTGGGCAAATTTGCCCATGGCGGCGCACTCTTGTTGAATAAAACAAAACGTACCGTATGGATCACAAAGATGATCGACATGAGTACGACAGAAACTGCGCCAGCGTAGTAATAGGTATTCACTGGAATATCAGATGTCGGGCTACCTATCCCTGCGTTCAATTCGATGAGCCCGAGCAAGCCATCAAGCGCAAGAGCTAGCACACCCACAATTAATACTGTCGAGACTGTATATAAAATCTTTTGCACAGACAGGTTAAGCTTGCTGACGAGGATGTCTACGCCAAGGTGGCTCTGTTCCTTAACGGCGATCACCGAGCCCAAAAAGATGATCCACACAAATAAATATCGAGCAACCTCGCCCGACCAGGCCAGCCCGCTATTGAACATGTAGCGCAGAACTACGTTCAGAAAAACGAAAATTACCATCAGGGCTAGCGATACGAAAATCGTTCCCTTGAGTAGATGCTCTAAAGCATTCAATAACTTAAAATTCATAACGGCTTCTCGGGGATGGGGGGACTACTATTACGAAGCCATGCTTCAGGCATGGCTCCGCACACCGTTACTGCTCCGAGTAGGTTCTTACCTTGTTTACCAGGTCTTTAGCCCAGTCATACTCTTCATAAAAATCTTCGTAGAGAGGATCCATGGCATCGACCATGTTCTGGCGGAAATCATCGCTCGGCATATGAATAGTCAGGCCTTCCTCTTTAAGCTTGGCCTTGATGTCTTCTTCAGACTCCTGCATGAGCTGCCATTCCATTTCCATCGCTTCTTCGGCAGCTAGCTTGATGACATCCTGGTCCTCTTCGCTCAAGTTATCGAAGAACTTCTTATTCATGAGGTAAATATTGGGGCTGAACATGTGCCGGCTTTCAAGAACGTTGCTTTGAACTTCATACCAACCGGAATTGTAAAGCGTGGCATAAGGATTGTCCTGACCATCAACGACCCCCTGCTCCAGCGCCGTAAAGATTTCCGAGAAACCCAGCGTTTGCACGTTGGCGCCCAGTGCCTGGCCAACATCTACATACATTGCAAGGTTAGGCATCCTCATACGAAGCCCTTCGAAGTCCTCCATGCTAGTGATCGGACGATTGCTCGAGACCACTCGGAAGCCGTTCGCTGTCCAACCTAGCGGTTCCGTACCTAGCTTGCGGAACAGCGGCTCGATTTCGTCACCGACTACACCATTTAGCAAAGTGTTGGCCTGATCGTATGTTTCGAAAAGAAACGGCCATTCGGTAAAGCCAATCTTGGGTTCTGCCGTTTGGAGACCCATGCCAGCAACGACCATCTCAATAGAGCCGTTTCGCACGCCATTAGTGTACTGGCGCTCATCTCCCAGTTCGCTATTGGGAAATATCTGCACAGACATGTCGGAATTCTCTTCCACTGATGTCTTGAAATGTTCCCGCAATGCGACGTTTTGTGGATGATCTTCGGCAAAGTAATTTGCAACCTTAATTGTGGCTGTGCTTTGAGCCTGAGAATCCAAAGCAATCATCATTGCGGAAGCCGTGACTAGCAGGACGAATCCTTTCTTTGCCTGCACCAAATTACACTCACTCATGCTAAGACCCTTAATTTTATATTGATATTATCCGATGCCTATGCCTGACAAGTTTCAACTGGCACTCAGCGCTGCAACGCTCACCGGATCGATCGGTTGAGCTTATTTCACAATGAGATATACTAGTATACTAGAATCTATTTTCATCTAGACTTTAGTCATAACCGATGAGTCTTCCGTAGGCCTTTTGGCCTTGCTTGGCTGATTCGGCATCGACGCGTCATTGAGAACCTAACCAACGGAGGTCGCATGCGATTGATTCAATGTGTATATCAAGGCCAGGTGCACGCCGCCCAGGTCGAAAGTGACAGCCAAGTTCGGCTGCTCGATGCAGATACCTACAGCCTGGCCCGCCGCGCCATCGCCGCGGGGTGCTCCTTGGCCGACATCGTCGAAGCCGCAGCGACCGAGACCCGGCTCGACTATGCCCAGTTGATCGACGAAAAAAGCCTGTTGCCCCCGCTGACCCATCCGGACCCGGCTCACTGCCTGGTCACAGGCACCGGACTCACCCACCTGGGCAGCGCGGACACGCGCTCGGCCATGCATGCCAAGACGCAAGTCAGCGAATCCGAACTGACCGATTCCATGCGCATGTTCAAGTTGGGAGTCGAGGGCGGCAAGCCCCAGGCTGGCACCCCCGGTGCCCAGCCGGAATGGTTCTACAAGGGCGACGGCGCCTGCGTGGTGGCCCCCGAGGCCGAGATCCACGTGCCGCACTTCGCCGAGGACGCTGGCGAGGAGCCAGAGCTGGCCGGGCTCTATGTGATTGGCGATGACGGCCACCCGTGGCGGGTGGGTTACGCTATCGGCAATGAGTTTTCCGACCACGTCACCGAGCGCTTCAACTATCTGTGGCTGGCCCACTCGAAACTGCGGGCCTGCAGCTTCGGCCCCGAACTAATGGTAGGTGAACTGCCTGCGCATCTGGAGGGGGTCAGCCGTATCGTGCGTGACAACGAGACGGTATGGGAGAAACCCTTCCTCACCGGTGAGGCCAACATGGCGCACAGTCTGGCCAACCTCGAGCACCATCACTTCAAATACGTCGGTTTCCGTCGGCCCGGCGACGTGCATGTGCATTTCTTCGGCACCGCCACGCTGAGCTTCGCCGATGACATTCGCACCCGCGAGGGTGACCGTTTCGAGATCAGCCTCGCCGATTTCGGCCGTCCGTTGCGCAATCCACTACGCTTTGAAGCGGACAGCGCGCCTATCGACGTGAAATCGCTCTGACAGCAAACAGCAAGGAGTTCGACATGATTCTGGAAGGCAAGTTACTCATTGGCCAGGACGCCGTCAGCGGCAGTTCCAAGCCCATCAACGCCATCAACCCGGCCACCAACGAGATCCTCGAGCCGACCTACTTGGGTGGTACCAAGGCCGAGGTCGAGCGTGCCTGTGAGCTCGCCGAGACGGCCTTCGCCACCTATCGCGAGACTTCTCTCGAGGAGCGCGCGGTATTCCTCGAGACCATCGCCAGCGAGATCGAGGACATCGGCGATGAACTGATCGAGCGCGCCATGGCCGAGTCCGGCCTGCCCAAGGCCCGCCTGGAAGGTGAGCGCGGCCGTACCTGCGGCCAGCTGCGCCTGTTCGCTTCCGTGGTGCGTGCCGGCGAATGGCTCGACGTGCGCATCGACCCGGCCATGCCGGACCGCCAGCCGATGCCGCGCGCCGACCTTCGCCAGCGCCATATCGGCCTGGGCCCGGTCGTGGTGTTCGGTGCCAGCAACTTCCCGCTGGCCTTCTCGGTGGCCGGCGGCGATACCGCCTCGGCCTTGGCCGCCGGGTGCCCGGTGATCGTCAAGGGCCATTCCGCCCACCCCGGCACCTCCGAACTGGTCGGCCGTGCGGTACAGCGTGCAGTGAAAGCGCGCGGGCTGCCTGAAGGCACCTTCTCGCTGATGTTCGGTTCGGGTAGCGAGATCGGCCAGGCGCTGGTCGCCGACCCGCGTATCCAGGCGGTGGGCTTTACCGGCTCGCGGAGCGGCGGTACCGCGCTGATGAAGACCGCTCAGTCGCGTCCGCAGCCGATCCCGGTATATGCCGAGATGAGCTCGATCAACCCGGTGTTCCTGATGCCCGAGGCGCTCAAGGCACGCGGCAAGCAGATCGCCGAAGGCTTCGTCGGCTCGCTCAACATGGGTGCAGGCCAGTTCTGCACCAATCCTGGGCTGGTGATTGCGGTCAAGGGCGCCGAGCTCGATGCCTTCGTCAAGGCCGCTGCAGAAGGCGTGAAGGGCAGCGCGCCCCAGACCATGCTCACGCCGGGCATCTACGATGCTTACCAGCAGGGTGTTGGCCAGCTGTCCAACAGCAGCAAGGTGCGTGAAGCCGCACGTGGCCAGGTGGGCGAGTCGCCCAACCAGTGCCAGGCGGGGCTGTTTGTCACCACGGCGAACGACTTCCTGAACGAGACCGAGCTGCAAGAAGAAGTGTTCGGTTCTACCTCGCTGGTCATCGAGTGTGCCGACCAGGATGAAGTAAAGCGTGTCGCGGCCCAGCTCGAAGGCCAGTTGACCATTACCCTGCAGATGGACGACGGCGATCTGCAAGCGGCCAAGGCGCTGATGCCGGTACTCGAGCGCAAGGCCGGGCGGATTCTCGCCAACGGCTGGCCAACCGGGGTCGAGGTGTGCCACGCCATGGTTCACGGCGGGCCGTACCCGGCGACTTCCGACAGCCGCACCACCTCGGTAGGCAGTGCTGCGATCTTCCGCTTCCTGCGCCCGGTGTGCTACCAGGCGTTGCCGGAAGGGCTATTGCCCGAGCCGCTCAAGGACGGCAACCCATGGCAGCTGTCGCGCTTGGTGGATGGCAAACGCGAAGCGTAAGCAACCCCGTGGAAAGCGGCCTACCTCGCAGGCTGTCAGTAGAGGGCGGCCATGGGCTGCCCCTTGTTTTATCAGAGTGCGCGAAAACCCCCGCACTCTGATAACCACCGCTAAATAAAGCCAGCCTTCGTACGTTCGGATGTAAGTGATGTCCGTCACCCAAGCAACATTTGGCGCTGTTACTTCAAACTGATGGTCTAAATGGTTGGGTGATACAACAGCTGGTTTTCCACCGCCATAGCTGCCAGGGCGTCGTTTACCTTCACCCTGACGCAAACAGGCAATCAGTTCCTTCTTGAGCGAGCCGCGCGGCAAGAGGTAAAGCGCGTTGTAGATGGCTTCGTGGGAGATGTGGCGGTCAGTGTTATTAGGAAACATACGCTTCAGTGTGCGGGCTATTTGCTCAGGTGACCAGTACTTGCGCAGCAGGTACTTGTCACCCGTTCGAACAGCTCACCATTGAGATGCAGCTTCGGGCAACGGCGGGGCCGACAGCGGGTCAGTCGGGCTCAGTATCCAGCGAGGCTGGCGTCATACCCATAGCTAGCATTCCATTTTGGCCGAGCAATAAACCCGGCCAAATGACCCATATCGACTAGATAGCTTTGAGACTACGCGACTTGAAGATTGCTTTAGGTAGGTAGAAAGACACCACCCAATTCGGTTGATCAACAATTTCACTGATTCTGAGTTGCCCGGCTACGCTACAAAGTGCATAAGCCATTGCTTCGTCCATACCAGCTTTCTTTCTCAACCGATCAATCATGAAACGGACCGCATCTTTTGCGCTCTGCATCAGATCAGCACCCACGCCCGTAGTGGCAATATATCCTTCATTATGGTTGTCGCTAGCAACAGCGGGCATGTCAAACATAGGGCCGGGAATACTGTCGCCCTTGTGTAGTCTAAGTGTCGCCTTAGCGGCCATGCGCGTCTCAACTGCAGTGCCACACACCTCGCCATCGCCCTGACATGCATGCGTATCACCAATACTTAAAAGACCGCCCGGCACTTGAACAGGTAAATAGAGTTTGGCGCCTTTCACCAAGTCACGGATATCTAGATTACCGCCACACAAACGTGGCGGAACAATGGAATGCGAACCAGGCTCAGCGGGTGCCAAACCGATGGTACCTGCGAAGGGGCGGAACGGAATGACGATATCATCATGGAAGTACACCGACTCACTATCGTACTCAGATATCTTCAACCACGGTGTTGTAAAGTCTTCCGCCAGCAACCCAAATCCGGGTATAAGCGCAGTCCACCCCCATCCACCAGGTTCAAAATCTAGTAGCTCAATCTCAATGACGTCGCCTGGCTCTGCATCTTCAATAAATAGCGGACCACAAACAGGGTTCAAGGCATCGTGGGGCAATTGCGAGATGATGTCGGCCTTGCTGTCACGCGCAATCAAGCCTCCGCTAGCATCGAGAATATCGAAATGGCGAGTATCGCCGGAACTAATCGTTTCAACGGGCGCAATGCTATGATCAAAACAATGATGAACGTCATGAATCGTCTTGAACGTCATGTTAAACCTCCAGTTTGACTTGGCGACCACGAGCTTGTGCCAAATAATAGACACCCATCCCAATTACGGCCCAGACGACACCAATAAGAATGGTATAGGCTTCAAAACCACTCCAGATGTACCCCACAACGGCCAGCGCCATCACCGGGCTTAGAATATGAAGAAAGACGTTGTAGGATTTCTTCTTAAGCACAAAATAATAAATGGTACTGACATTCAAAATAATAAACGCCGTCAGAGCACCAATGGTGACAATGGACGTCAGCAGAGCAAGGTGTTGCATAAAAGCGACCCCTGCTACGATGGACACCACGGCAACCAATAGCGTGCTGACATAGGGCGTTTTGAAGCGGGAATGCACACGAGAAAGTGAAGCGGGAAGTAGACGATCACGCCCCATGCTATAGAGGACACGCGCTGTGGCGATCTGGGCGACCAGCGAATCGGCGATGCCCCAGGCGATAGCGGTCGTTGCTGCGGTTAACACTGCCAGCCATCCTCCTCCGGCAATGCGAGCTGTTTCATAAAACGCCGTGTCAAGGTTATCAAACTGTGTCGGATCAGGCTGTATGAGTGCCGCGATCCAAGTTTGGGCAATAAACAAACCACCGATGATTAGCAGCACCAAAAAAATCGCCTTACTCACCGCTTTACCGCCCCCTTTAGCCTCTTCAGCTAGCGTAGAAATACCATCGAAGCCAAGGAAACTCAGCACTGCGATCGGGACTGCAGAAATGATAAGACCTAACGAAAAGTTATCTGCGTCATAAACAGGAGCTACTGAAAAAACGGCCCCGTTGACATTATTGCTGATGGCAATCACCCCCATCACCAGAAATACGGCTAGAACGATAAGCTCAGCGACCAACATCCAGCGATTGAACGCAGCGGTGAAGCTAATTCCACGGATATTGATATAGGTATTGAAGATCACGAAAGCAACGATCAAAACGAGCGGTGAGAGTGATGGAAAAATGTCGTGTATCGCCAGTGCGCCAACCACATACAGCAAAGCTGGAATTAGAATGTAATCCAACAGCATGATCCAGCCTGCCACGAAACCGACAAAGCTATTGGTTCCTTTGGACACATACGAGTAGACGGAACCTGCCACAGGAAATTCTTTTGCCATCTGCGAGTAACTGATAGCAGTGAACAACATGCCTACCAGACCTATTATATAGGCGGTTACGATCATGCCCCCACTGGCACTCACATAACGTGCCCAAAAATACCAAAAGGAGCGATTGGAACAATGAAAATGAGACCATAGATAACAAGGTCCTTCACTTCCAACGTCCTTGAGAGTTCCTGCTTATAGCCAAGACTTTCTAGAGTGTTGTCACTCACGGTTGATCTCCTGATTTTTAAGTGCACTTGTGCCTGATTGTTGTTGAGTAATGCCTGATACAATGGGTCTTTATTGCTCTCAGCTTGCGACGGCGTATGGGCTCACAATTTGTACTTTCTTCGGCAACCAGCATTGGACTCGACGCCGAAGCGAGCGCTATCTTCTTGGCTGCATCTCAATTGAGTGACCGCCACAAAAGGTATCTTAATAATACCTTTAAGAAGAAAACCACAATAAAAGGCATTATTCAAATACCTTTAGGGAGAAATTGGTGGAAAAGTCACCTGAACATGGCCTTCCTTACGTGAGGGAAGCTATCTCGGCCAAGCAGGAACTGGCTGACAGAATTGTGACCGCCATCGCCATTGGCGCTTACTCAGCAGGCGATAGGCTGCCACCGGAGCGTGAGCTTGCCGAACGACAAAATGTCAGTCGAGTTACCGTCAGAGGGGCGTTGGAAATCGTCAATTCACTGGGGCTGATAGAGTCACGAAGAGGCCGCGAAGGAGGCACCTTCGTCAC
Source organism: Vreelandella arctica (assembly GCF_037070215.1). Classification (NCBI taxonomy): domain Bacteria; kingdom Pseudomonadati; phylum Pseudomonadota; class Gammaproteobacteria; order Oceanospirillales; family Halomonadaceae; genus Vreelandella; species Vreelandella arctica. Next base: position 124,436 of record NZ_JBANSN010000012.1, read on the forward strand.
CCGCACAAGTTTTGACGACGTGACGTTAAATACCGCACACCGGATTCTCGCGCAGGAAATTCCTCACCTGAAAGATTTCTTCGACTATCGCTGCCTTGTAGAAGGGCTAGTCGCCAAGACTGCCGCTGAGCGACATGACGAAGAGCAGGCTGGTAAGCTGCATCAGATTCTTGAATTATTTTGTCAGACAGAGTGTGCGTCGCTTGCTCGCGAAATTGATCACAAACTTCACCAATGCATTATGGAGATGACCGGCAACAGGCACTTAACTTCACAATCTAAACAATTAACAGCCCGGGCAACACTGGGGTTCGGTTCAGAGCCTTACCCTGTCGAGTCATTGCCCAGAGCTCGTCGTGAACACATTGCACTGGTAGAAGCCATACTGAAGCGCGATGGGTTGGCTGCTTTTCAGGAGGCGCAGCACCACTTCGCTCTAACGCTCGCCATTATGGAATACTCGCTGGATGGAAAACCTCTTTAGATAGCAAAATCGTGTCTAGTTAGTGAACCGAAAAAGCGGGCAACCCGCGCGTCATTGGTATGTCCTGGCTGGCATATTGGCTTGCCGATAACAAGCCAACGGTTTTACAGCACTATGCGCCTAAAACAAGATCGTCATATTGACGTGCAAATTACATCATTTCGACGCATCCTGTGTATCGGATATATGAAGGAGGATGGCATGGATCTCATCGAACAAGACAACAGTGGTACCCGTATGCTGGGTGATATCGGCCTCCCGCGTGATGTTTATGCCGACCAGGTGGCTTTCATTAGGGCTGTGCGAGAAGGCTTGTCTGGCCGCGTACTCCAAAGAGCGATCAATGCTCTGCGTGGTGATCGAGATGTCTTCGTTCGGCTCCTGGAGACTGACTCGGGCAACCTGCATCGCTTGTACAAGCGTAAGGCTCTGGGTCGTGCTCAAAGCGAGGAAGTGCTGGATACACTAAAGCTGTATGTCGAAACCGGACAAGTCTTCGGTGATCGCGATATCGCCCAGGAGTGGCTGCACAGCGAGGTTCGAGCGCTTAATGGGTCTCGGCCCATCGATCTATTCGATACTTTTACAGGGCGTGAAATGGTGCGGGATGTGCTGGGCAAGATCGAATTCGGAGAGTTCAGCTAATAATGTTCTGGATGCGGAAGACCGAATCATCTCACAATAAAAAAGCATAAATACCCTTAGCACTCGCCAACACTAGGGGCATCCGAGTGAAGTTATATCGTATCACCAAAGAACGCTATTTAACCGACCTTTCCGGCCAGGGCGGAAGCTACCGAGACGGCGGACGCTGGAACAAAGCCGGCCAGCCTGTACTGTATTTCGGCTCGTCAGCGGCGGTCGTCATGCTCGAAATGGGGAACTACCTCCCGAACCCCCGGCTGGTGCCAAAAGACATGGTGATCGGAATTTACGAAGTCGACACCACAGCAGTTAAAAGCGTGGAACTTTCAGATCTGCCTGAAAACTGGGATCACTTCCCCTACCCTGCTTGCACACAAACCCTAGGTGCCGACTTTCTGGATACCGCTCATAACCTCGTCCTTCAGGTACCCAGCTGTGCTTCTGGCGGGCTCGATCAAATCGCTGTCGTGAATCCCTTGCACCCCGAAGCCAAGAACATCCAGTTGGTTAAAACCATCACGCAAATCTATAACCCTCGGTTATTCCAAGGCATGAAGTGATTCCTACCAGGAAAAAGCCCCAACCAGTGGCTACATATTGATCTCGGAAACAATACTAATACTCGGGCAAGATTGAACGCTTCAGTTGGCGCTGTCGCTCGCGATGGCGCATTAACAACCAAGGTGCAGCGCCCACTGTTCATCGCTCGCTAGTGAGCACACGCAGAGCTGACACTCCCCGCCCGCCGCGCTTCGCGCTTTGGGCGAGGGTTCTAAGGTCGCCCCAGAACCTTCCTGCTTCAACACGCCTTCACTAGACAGCGGCTAGGCCGCTATCCCCGCTCCAGTCGCTCCACAGACTAACCCCGCCAGTCCGGCGGTTCGTATATTCTTTGCCGCGTTAACGTCCCGATCTATCGGTTCGCCACAGCCGTCGCAGTGCCAGTGACGCTGTGACAGCGGCAGCTTGTCGACCTTAAGACCGCAGCCGTGGCATGTTTTACTGCTGGGGAGCCACTGGCTGACCTTCACCACCTGGCGTCCCGCCCAGGCGGCTTTGTACTCAAGCTGGCGAACAAACTCGCCCCAGCCTGCATCACTGATGGCCTTAGATAGATGACGATTTTTGACCATGCCGCTGATGTTCAGCGACTCGATACACAGGACTTGGTTTTCGTTAATCAGTGTTCGGGTCGCTTTATGGAGCGCATCGCGGCGGCAGTCCGCGATCTTGGCATGCAGCCGCGCCACCTTCTGGCGCAGCTTGTTGCGGTTGTTCGATCCTTTCCGTTTCTTGGCTAACCGGCGTTGTAGGTAGGCCAGCTTGGCCCCGTAGCGTTTAAGATGGCGTGGGTTCCCCGACTTTTCGCCTTCGCTGGTGATAAACAGGTCGGTCAGGCCTAGATCAATACCCACCATTTTGGGCGTGATTGATAATGCCTCTGGCGTGACCTCACACAAGCAGCTAATGAAATAGCGGCCCGCACAATCGCGGGAAATCGTGATGCTTGACGGCGCACTCGGAAGCGGGCGGCTCCAGCGGATCGGCAACGGCACTTTAGACTTGGCAATGGTGATCTCGCCATCGCGATAGCGAAAGGCGGCTTTGGTGAGGCGGATCGACTGGCGTCCATCTTTTTTCTTAAAGCGTGGGTAGCGCGCCCGGAGCTTGGGATTAAAAAAGTTGTCGAAGGCGGCTTTTTGATCGCGCAGGGTTTGCTGCAGGATGACGCTCGATACCACTTTGAGCCACGGAAACTCAGCCTTCAAGTCCACCAGGCGCTTTTCCGTGGCAGAGTGAGGCACTGACTCACCGTGCTGTTGATACGCTTCGGTGCGATAAGACAGCGTATTGTTCCACACAAAACGGGCACAGCCGAATGACTGTGCCAGTAGCACAGTCTGATCGGCGGTGGGATAGAACCGTTCTTTGTAGGCACGCTTTGTCATACTGGAAAAATATCAGGGGTAGTTACCAACATCAACCCAGGCACCGCTACGCGGTGCGCGCTTATATCACCGCCCGAAGATTGGGCGATGCTTTACGCGCTTATTGGTAATATCAGGCAGATCCGGGCGCAAGTCGTTGATCAGATCCACCAACAAATCAGGCGCTTCGGCAAACAGCCGCTTGAAAACGTAGTCGTTGATGGGGTCGAGTAGCTCGCTCATGCACACTCCTATTTCAATACTACAATACGACCACAGCACGGTGCCTTGCCACGCGATGCCCCCGGCAGAATGGTGTCATCACTGAACAGCGGAGAGCTTCCGAGCGAGGAATCATCAACATAAAAAATAAAACCAGGCAGATACAACAAGGGCACCCACCAACCGAGGCTGCCCTTTGTTAGAGCGTCAAGCGGCGATAATGGAGTGATGTAACTACTTGAAAATATCGTCCAGGCTATCGGCAAACAGAATTTTTTTCAGCCAAAATTGCAGCTGTGGATAATCTGCTGTGCCAATACGTGACCTAACCCGGTCTGGGACCTCGTCAAACTTGGCGACGAGTTGCAGAAGAAGACTTTCTCGTGCGCCTTTAAGGCGCCCCTCATATACGGCCTCCCTGTACTCAGCTTCGTTTTCTCGTAACACTTTCTCTCTTACCTCAGCCAACCGGCGAGTTTCTTCGTCGGCACTGAGTTCTTTTAAACGCTCCATCGCGCGCAGAACAGGCTCATGGGTAATTTTTGTCATAATCCACCTCATCCAGTATTTAGAGTCAAACCTCTTTATCCAAGAATAAACCGTATCCGTCTTTTCGTGCAGCAACTGCAACTGGAGGGCCGGCAGCGCCACTAGCTCTCGGTTGCTCTTTTCATCAAGTACGGCCATAGCTGCTTGTTCTCAAGTGTATGAGTCCGGAACTGCCGAAAGGTGGCCTCCCGCTCCGTGATCAGCATCAACACGGCTAACACTCTAAGAACGTCAGTATCGCTCACGCAGTCGATCTCTTCCCAGGCTTCACGCCACAGAACGACTTCATTGGTCTGGCCAGCCCAGCCAATCAATTTCCTGTAATACTCAGGTTCGGTAGAACTGAAAGTTTGTGGATGGTTGAACAACATCTGCCCCACCGCAACGCCCAAAACTTCCGCTATGACTTCTGACTCTACAAGATCCCTCTTTTCCCGCTGTTGTTCTATTTGATGAATGAGGTAGCGCTCCCCGGGCAGGAGTTCCTCTGTCTGAGGAGCTACAGTTTTTTCTGGGCCAGGGTGATCATGGCTTGGAGGTTCATCGCCCACAGCTACCTCGGACATCACAGTGGATATCTCGGCGAGCGCCTTACGACAAGCCGCCTCTTCCGTTTCCATGATCTCTCGAAACCGGTCACGCAGTTCGGGCTCGCGCGCCGAAAACCGCTCCAGTAGCTCAGCCCTGCTCAGGTAAAACCGAGCTTGTGACGGTTCCCCCAACAGCGTCTGGAAGACCCGGTCGAAAGCGTCATCGATAGTCGTTAACTGCCCCACAGGCTGATCCAGAGCAGACAAGGGTTTGCGCTCAACAGGGTCAATGGTAACGAACCGTCGGCAGAGCATCTTGAGTAGTGCCTCCAGGGAGGCCCCTGGCTCTGCCTGAAAACGAGGCGTTGCCAGCACTAGGTCAATCAAGTCGTCAATATTTTGGGTAACCTCCAGATACGCTGACAAAAGCCGACCTACCCCTCTCTGGGACAGCGAGTGATAGCACTCCAGCTCTGCGACTATATAGCGCTGTAACGCCTCTGGCTCGACATAGAATATTAGCGTCTGTAGGGCTTGCTGCTGATCTCCCAAAAAAAGTGTATGGAAGCGCTCGATCAAGTGTTCCTGGTTTTGATACAAGCAGGCTAAGCGCGCATGAAGCGCGCGACCATCCAGACAGACAGGTAACTGAAAATCGGTACCGAGTACCGCGTTCACCCACAAAAGTGCCTGCTTGGCAGGCTCCCTTTCCAGCTGACCATGCACGAAGCAGTGCTTCGGAAACCGGTTCTCGAAAAGAATACCCACTGCCAACACCGCCAGGTGGTAAGGATATCCCTGCGTCTTGCTGCCGAAAATATCAATGCCCGACCCCACAGGGTAGGTAGCATCCTGCTCATCGGTCCAAAGAACATCCACATCGGGTTCGCTCGCGTTCGGACTCCGACTAAGAGGTCGATGAAGGTGACGATGAAGATGACGGTAGAGACAAAAGCTCTCTGCACGGCGGCCACTTACCCGGTCGCCAGATATCATCCAGCGCTCTTGTTCGGTGCCTGGATCGCATAGGATCTCGTCAGTGAGTCGATACCGGCGATACTCACCCACCTCGCAAGCTTCGAACCGGAGCAACGGCGTGGGAAACCGCCGCAGTAGCGACAGGCTCTCCTCATAAACCGCCTCCCAAACACCAGCATCAATACTTTGCAGTTGGACCATAAGATGGATATGGAGACCCATAAGTTGCTCCTTGCCAGGTAATGAGACGGCAGGCCGCCCTGAGGCCCAAGGAAGCCGCAGCGGATTTACCGCGGGCACTTCCAGTGACTCACTTAACATAATACTCAAGCGTATAATAATCAATACCTATGCGTATTACCGCTATGCCCAGCATTGCTGGACAATATATAAATGAACTCTTATCACTCTATTGCACAGACCTTGCACCACCTCATGCACCGCTACGATGAAGGACGCGGCATCAGCGAAAACGCCTTGTCGCGGGCTACCTACGAGGTGCTCGGTGAAGAAAAGGGCGTACCGCAGCCAACAATCCATCGCATCCTTTCCGGTAGCAGCAAAGACCCGAAGAGTCTTACGATTCAGCGACTGGCTGAGTTCTTTGGGGTTACGGAAGCCCAGTTGCGTGGCCACGACCCCCTGCCCATGCGGCCTGGAGTTGAAGATGGCAAAGGCCGTTATTTGGCCGCCAGCTTACCCGTCCTCACCTGGGAGCAAGTCGGTAGGTTAGATAGCACGCTTGAAGAGATACGAAGAGGTACGATAGAAGTGCCGTTCGAGACCATCCAGAGAGCTGGGCCGCAAGCCTTCGCACTCTTTGTGCAAGGTGATGCGATGCATGGTAGCGGTCGCTATTCCTTTCCGGAGGGGACGCGGATCACTGTCGATCCCACACTTGAGGCAAGGCATGGCTCTTTTGTCGTGGCGACAGCTCCAGGGTATTCAAGTCCTATATTCCGGCGACTTGAAATCGAAGGTGGGATACGCCGCCTTGTTCCGCTAAATGATCGGCCCGGCTACGAAATCATTGCCATGACGTCTCATGATTACGTCATTGGGAAGGTCATCGAGTACTACCGATCGCTTCCCTGAACACTCACTTCGGCTCAGGTCGTTCAGTTACGCTGGCATATTTATTGGGTCAGCATTTTACAGCTACCCCATTTGCGGAAAATACCCGAACCGCCATGAGCATTCTCCCGATTGGCGGATCACTTGAATACCCGTTTATTATATTGCTAAAGCAGAGGCTAAGAACCAGCATAGACCATACTTTCTTCAAAGATGACCCAGCTTTCTGGCCGTCCACTAAAAAGCACATGTTCAGGTAAATTAAGAAAAACAGACAAATACAACAAGGGCAGCCACCAACCGTGGGGCTGCCCTTTTTTGTGCGTCAGGCGGAAAACTGGAGCGGAAGACAGGATCAGTGCTGCGTCTCGACACGCAGCTTTTCCACTTCTTCCACCGGCAGTTCTTCTATTTCCGCGATCAGCTGATCATTCATCTCGGTCAGTGCTATCAGCTTACGAGCGGCGTTGCGTTTACTTTCTAACGCACGTTGCTCGGCTTCTTGACGACCTTCTTCCCGGCCGTCCTGCTTCGCATCATTCAAAAACGACACCTCATCCCGCAACGCCCGCTCACGCACAAACGTCAAACGGCGGGCCTCTTCATCTGCGTTGATCTCGCGGATACGGCTCATGGCACGTTTAACGGTTCGTGGGCGACATTGGCCATGGTGAGTTCCTCCTGCCAGTGCTTGACCTGATCGAGCCTGCCGTTGGCGCCTTTCGCTACTAAACTTATGGTGACAAAGCACTCCATGCTTGCAGCCGTTGCAGGCATTCTTCTTTTGGAAGTCTTGCTCCATTGGCTAACATAGCATTCAGTGCTTTAACGAGCACATCAGGAGACACTAAAGCAGCTTCATGAAACTGATCCAATAACCACAATACACCACGTACTTCAAGCTGGCTTCTATGACCTGAACGGCGTAATGCTCCGTCCCCTGTCAGCAATGTCCAACCGCGTTCTTTGGCGAGAAAATAACATGAAACATCTGCCAGCGAGGAGTTACCCAACGTATGCCGTAGATCAAACAATGTCAGCATTTCCGTACTGGCTAACACTTCGACACCAAGCCCCAATGACACAAGATGCTCTCCCCTCGGGCTTTTCAATTCGTGTATTACAAATTCTGTGGTGACGAAGTGATGCTTCAGCTGAAATACTACCTCCAATAAACCGCTACGGTAGAGATCGATCCATATATTGGTATCTGAGACAACAACCTTATTGAACATCCGCGACCTCAGCGGCACGATGATTCAACATGACCTTCTCAATCTCAGTCAAGGACGTATCCAGTAATTCAGCGGCACGAGAAGGGGTAATCAACGCCTCTGCCAGTGCCCGATACACTAGCTGTCTGAGCCGATAAGATGATTCGCTTGGCAAAGGGTCAGGTTCACCACGGCGATAACCCTGAATTGACCACCGCTTCATGGTTTGCTGATAGAACCCCGGTGAAACAATTTCTAAATCGTAAAGGCGTCTTAATATCGCCTGAACGGAAATGCCCCATTCTTGCTTCGCCAGTAGAAACTCATCCAGCAGCACTTGCTTGCGTTGTTGACCAAAGGCTTCCTTGACATGTTTGGCAGGGAACAGAAAAGCCCCTGCAAATCGGTGGCACCAGTTTTCTTCTTCGCGAGTACCTTGAACTGCCTCAGGAACTGACAGAACTAAGTGCCCCAACTCATGCGCAAGGTTAAAGCGCTGGCGCTCTCCAGGTCGCTCAGTGTTACTGACGATCACTGCATCAGTACCGGCATTGATTAACGCACATAACCCATCGAATTTATCATGCGCAGCCAAGCCCACCACCTTGATACCACGCTCTTCGAGGGTCTCGGTGAGGTTACCAATAGGATTTGAACCCAACTCCCATTGGACACGTAGATGCTCAGCGGCTGGTTCAATATCGTCAATTCGTTCGATAAAAAAGGTCTGACGCAAATAGGCTAAGTCATGAACAGGCGCCTCAATATTGAACAAATGCTCGGCAGCTAAATAGCGCTCTAAATGTTCACATACTTGTTCCTTTACCGCTTCTTGTTGTTTTTTCCCAAAGGTGGCGTGCTTACGAAAATCGACCTCACCCAACATAATGCTTTCTTGACGGAAAAAATATTCAGGACTAACACCCAAGGTGTCCGACAACTGTAGCAAGCGGGTTGAATTTGGTGTGTCTTTGCCTTGCTCGTACTTGGACAGCGCTTGCTTGGAGATATCGCCAATAGCATCCGCAAGCTGCTGTAAAGACAACCCTTTGAGGATACGCGCACGGCGAATGCGATCATGGAGCATAGCGCTTCTCCTAACCAAGTCGAATTGACAAGACACAGGTTGACAAATTAATTTATTTTTTTGATATCGTCAACCTCTAGCTAAGCTCTCGGATGCGGCTCATCGTGCGTTTAACCGGTTCAAGCACAACATTGGCCATGGTGAGTTACTTCTGGCAGTGCTTAACCAGGACGAGCCTGGCGTTGGCGCCTTTCGCTACTAGGGTCTGTTGACGTTTCACATGGGCAGCCATAAAAAACCACAAGCTAAGGCCACCATGCTTTCGTAGTTTCGCTTGAGCTTGTCGTAACGCGTCGCTATGGCGCGATACGGCTTCAACCGAGCAAAGGCATTCTCTACAAGATGGCGATAGTGATATAACCCTCTGTCTAAACTGCTATTTCCTGTCTTTGAGTTGCGCTTGCGTGGGATCACCGAGTCCATCCCCTTGGCGTCGACCTGCTCACGGATACGCTCACTGTCATACCCCTTGTCAGCCACTAATGCCCCACCTATTGGCAACTCATCAATCAGCGCCTGTGCCTCAGTGCTGTCGTGTACGTCACCTCCGGTGATCCTGAAAGCAATCGGTAGTCCATAAGCGTCAACAGCTAGGTGTATCTTGCTTGTGTTGCCCGCACGGCTTTTGCCAATGGCTTCTACTTTCTCTGTGGCAGCCCCTTGGGGCCATTCGATCAGAAGCCATTCCGGTTTACGGTACTCACTCGCACCCGAACTGAAGCAAAGCGGGACGTCAGCGGCTGGTTGGTGCCTTCCCGCCACGTGACTTGTTGGAAGTCGTCAGCCCTCAGCGACTGGGCCAAGGCGTCTAACGAGACCGGATGATACTTCTCCGTCTATTGCCAGCGGGGCGGTGGACGCCAAACGCCCGACCAGCGTAGTGGTAAAGGCTTGGCGCCAGACGCCCAGACACTCAGATCTTCATGCACGCCGACGCAGTAGGTCAGTCCCCAGTCGGCAAGTTGCTCTCGCCACGCTGTTCCCTTGCCATAGGCTGCATCGGCCAACACGATGCCCGTCTTGATGCCTGCCTCCATCGTTTGACGAACCTGCTGCAAAGCGATGTCTGGCTTGGTGGCAAAGGCCACGTCGGCGGGAACGCTGGCCTAGTGACAGCGGTCGGGATTATCCGTCCAGGAGGCCGGCAAATAGAGCTGCCACGCCACCGGTAAGCTCGCCTGCTCCGTAGCGACTGACAAGATGACGGCGGCCTGGCAATTGTCTTGCTTACCGACTTCTCCAAACTATTCGGCTGACACCCACCGATGTCGGCCCTTCTTGCGGATAGCCGTATCATCGACCAAGTACTAGCGTAGGTGTGGCTGAGAGACCTGCAGAAAAAACGGGGTGCCGAGCGATAGCGCTCAAGCTTTCTTGGTAGCAGTTTGACTAGCTCCACCAACTTTTGTGCCGCTATCGGTGGGAAGTGGCAAAAGCTAAGAGTGGTAGATGCCGGTTTTGAAGCGCTGAGGGATTTCAATAGTTCTGCAATTTTGCAAAACAACACTGCAGTTTTGCAGTGCGTGATCAAGGAGAGCAAAACTAGTCACATCGAAAGTCTGCAATTTTGCAGGAAAAGCCATTTCATGAAATGTCCTGCAAAATTGCAGAGCAGGTCTGTTATATTGCAAAGCAAAAATTTTTAACTTATTGATTTTAAATAGATTTTTCGATAAGCGTAGGGTTATTAAATCTCTAACCTCTTTGAATTACCGAGCATCCAGGTGCCGAGGGTAATTGCTGCTGGTAGACGGCCTAATCGCCCAATAAGTTGGGCGATTAGGATGGAGCGAGCTACCGCGTTTGATTACTTATAAACCGGCAGCCGTGCGCAAACCTCAGCTACTTTATCCAGCACCTTCGCTTCGATGGCGCTGGTGTCTTCGCCTTTGGCCAGCACGTCCAGAATGTCGCAGATCCAGCCAGCCAGTTGGGTACACTCTTCTTCACCGAAACCGCGCGTGGTGACTGCCGGGGTGCCAATACGCAGGCCGGAGGTGACGAACGGGCTTTGCGGGTCGTTAGGAACGGCATTCTTGTTCACGGTGATGTGGGCACGGCCCAGCGCCGCATCAGCGTCTTTACCGGTTACGCCCTGCTTGATCAGCGAGAGCAAGAACAGGTGGTCTTCGGTGCCACCGGAGACGATGTCGTAACCGCGGTCGATAAACACCTTGGCCATTGCCTTGGCGTTTTTCACTACCTGCTGCTGGTAGGTTTTGAACTCGGGCGACATGGCTTCTTTGAAGCACACTGCCTTGGCCGCGATCACGTGCATCAGCGGGCCGCCCTGGCCGCCGGGGAATACGGCGGATTGCAGCTTCTTCTCGATATCGGCGTCGTTTTCGGCCGAGAGAATCACACCACTACGCGGGCCGCGCAGCGTTTTGTGGGTGGTAGACGTGACCACGTGCGCATGGGGCAAGGGGCTCGGGTAAACACCCGCCGCTACCAAGCCTGAGACGTGCGCCATATCAACCAGTAAGTAAGCGCCTACTTCATCGGCGATTTCACGGAACTTGGCCCAATCCACAATTTGTGAATAAGCAGAGAAACCGGCAATGATCATTTTGGGCTTGTGCTCACGAGCAAGCTGGGCCACTTGGTCGTAATCGATCAGCTCTTGGTCATTGAGGCCGTACTGAATGGCATTGTAGTGCTTGCCCGAAAAGCTCGGCTTGGCACCGTGGGTCAAGTGACCACCTGCGTCCAGGCTCATGCCTAAAATGGTGTCGCCGGGCTTAACCAGTGCTTGGAAAACGGCGCTGTTTGCTTGCGAGCCCGAGTGGGGCTGCACGTTGACGTAGGTAGCGCCGAACAGCTCTTTGGCGTAATCGATCGCTAGGTTTTCAGCGATATCGACGAATTCACAGCCGCCGTAGTAACGCTTGCCGGGGTAACCTTCGGCGTATTTATTGGTCAGCTGGCTGCCCTGGGCTTCGAGTACGCGGGGGCTGGCGTAGTTTTCGGAAGCAATCAGTTCGATGTGGGCTTCCTGGCGCGCCACTTCTTTTTGCATGGCATCAAACAGCACATCATCGAATCCGGCAATTGACATATCACGGCTGAACATCGGCGGGAACCTCGTAACGAGAAAGGATCATCATGGAAGAAGCGAGGCCGGTATCATAACGCAGCCTGACACTACTTTCATCGCATCCGCGTCAGGTCGTGCATGAGCGTGCTTCATGTTGCGCGAGCCAGCAAAGGCTGACCGATTGGGCAATAACGCTTTTCGGTGTCATTCCGAATAGCCTCTTCTTTGTCATTGCGAGCGAAGCGCGGCGATCTCGGGTTAGTCTGCCACCGCTGCTTGAGATTGCCACGTCGCTGCACTACTCGTAATGACATGGGGAGGTAGAGCGATTATCGTAATGATGCTTAACCTAACGAGCGGCTACCATGTATTCCAAACGCTTTAATCGTGAAGTGCATATTACTCGCCACGCAAGAGAGCGTATGCAGCAGCGGGGCTTAAACGAAGCGCAGCTCAGCGAACTGCTGGAAACAGGCAAGACACGTTTTAAAGATGAAACTAGACTATGGATAGCTAAAGCGTTCGTGCAGCGCACCGACAACCTTGTTTGTGCTGCAGTGGTATTGGAAGATCAGCTAATTGTAAAGACGGTGATGCACCATTTTGAATGGGAGGAAATGTCATGAGAACGACCTATGATGAGGCCGATGATATTTTAGTGCTCCATCTATCGGAGAAGCCTATTACCAAAGAGGTTTCTCAAGACTGGCATACGCATATCAGTTATGCCGAAGACGGCTCAATTGCTGAAATTGTTATCCTTGACGCGTCAAAGCAAGGAGCTTGGCCTTTGCTGAAGAGCCACGCTGCCTAGCTCTCCAGTCGTTGGCATCTTTCACTTCTTCCAACGCCCTTCTGGCATTATGATTGCTCGCTTTCTTAATCCCTTGAGAAAGCAGCGAAGCACCTCAGGCTTCCTGCCACCGCGGGCTGAGATTGCCGCGTCGTTGCACTCCTCGCAATGACATGGAGCGGTGTCATTGCGAACTCAGTTAAGCAATCTCAGTACTGCCCGCCCATTTGCATTTTCCTTCACTCTGAAAAATACTGTATATTCATGGCTATGTTGGCATCTGCTGTTGGTCAGCGCCTATCGCCGCACGAAGCCACGCTTCCTCGGCTGGCCTTGTGGTTTCAAATAACCGTCGCCATGCCAAGTAATTAGGTAAGTACGCTGTCC
>NZ_JBANSN010000013.1:0-134299 GCF_037070215.1 Vreelandella arctica
GGCGATTCCGGAAAACTGCCCAAAATCGGTCACGATAAAACGGAATGCGCGGTCACCATCATCCAGAACAGACGGTCACGTTCAAACGGAATGGGCGGTCACGATAGGGCGGAATACGCACGGGATCAGTACATTGAGCAATACGACGTAAATCCAGTGCATAAAGCGCCACTGCGTCGCTTTATTTATGAGCGCGTCAGAAAGTTAATTAAGGCCCAATTTGTAGAGAAGGACAGTGAGATAAAGAGCCGCGGCCAGAAGTACCATGTAAGCTCTATGATGATAGAAGCTGATCTTGATGCTGATGAAGATGACTTTGTCTCATGGCTACAACGTACTCACCCTCAAACACCGAAAGAGCCAGTCATCAATGATGCGAGCCAGTCAAATAGCGAAGAGAACAGGCAAGCACTGAAGGCGCCTGCCGATAGCTACACGGTATTGGAAAAAAAGTTAAATGAGGCTCAAAGTCGGTTTTTGGAATCTTTAGGGGAAGTGGAGGCCTTCCAGCAGCTTATGAAGGATCATCCGGAGCTTAATAATAGCCTTTCAATTGACTACCGCAGTGCTCACGAGCGTAGCTCACGTCTTTTAGGCCATGTCAGCGCTTTAGAAAAGGCCATAAGCCGCCTCAGTGGCTCATGATTGTATTGCGGAAGTGGCAAGCGGACTGTTTAGACAAGGCCAAAGCACACTATCAGAGCCACCGTGATTATTTCGTTCAGGCAACCCCGGGTAGCGGGAAAACGCGTCTTGCTGCCGAATTGGCCAAGTGGATGCTTGAAGAACAGCTTATCGACTTCGTTATCTGCTTTGCCCCTACGCGGGAAGTGGTTGCAGGTATGCAGCGCACGTTTTCTGCTGTTTTAGATCAGCGTTTTGGAAACGTCATTGCATCCGCAGGAGCCGCTTATACTTACCAGTCCATGGAATAACAACAGGAAGAATTTTGGGATATTTTTAAAAAATTCCGCGTATTAGCTATCTTCGACGAAATTCATCACTGCGCAGGTCATGATCCTCTCCTTAGTAACACATGGGGGCAGCAGATTATTCGGAATATCCAGGATCAAGCTACTTATACCCTCGGCTTGTCAGGAACCCCTTGGCGTTCTGATGACCTTCCTATCGCGTTGGCACGGTACTCTGATCCAGAAGGGCAGCTGATCTGTGACTATCGTTATGACCTACAAAGTGCTGTGAATGAGGGCGTTTGCAGAGCCCCACGGATTACGCTGATCGATAACCCTTTAATCAGGCTCGTCGAGGAAAAAGAAAACAATGAGTCTGTTCGAGGGTTTTCATGCTTCTCTCAACTACTCAGTGAGTCACCCGTTAGCTACGAAAACCTGTTGCGCCATGACGACATCCTCCATGCTGTGCTGGATATAGGTATTCAGCAGCTGAGTGAAACCCGACATAAGACCCCTCAAGCTGGGGGGCTAGTGGTGGCAACGGATATTGAGCATGCCCACCAAATTGCTGGAATACTGAATGCTAAGCATCAAAGCTATGTCGTGGTCACCAGTAAAGCACCTCGGGCTCAGCAACTAATCGACCGGTTTAGAAATGACACCACCTGCTGGATTGTAGCGGTTAGCATGATTTCTGAAGGCACAGATATACAGCGTCTTTCAGTTTGCTGTTACCTCAGTCGCATTCGTACCGAGCTTCACTACAGGCAGGTTCTTGGTCGCATCTTAAGAAAGATGGGCAATGATGACAGAGAGGCGTGGCTTTACGTGATCGCTGAACCTACCCTAAGAAAATACTCACAAAGAATTGCTAATGATCTTCCGGAAGATTTGTCGTCGCTACAGGAAAAAAAGATACATGACCGCGTAATTAAATCACACGACAAGCAAGCCAATGGCGATACAGATAGCATGATACAAAATGAAGATAATTCGCTTTCCACGACAGAGCCTACCGGCAAGGAAGAGCTGCACATAGCCGAGACCTCCCTGCTAACTCTCAGCTTTTCTCAATACTACCGGCAGTACCTCTTGTCGCTGATGTAATCACATCTATCCTCATATACCATTTCCACCTAGTGCAATGGGCATGGACAAAGCTGCCTCAAACAAGCGGAAGTGACTCCAATCCCATTCGCGTGAAAATGCCCCTTAACGTATCGACGAATTGCTGCACTGACAATTTATGGAGTGACTAAAAAGTTAAGTTTTGGGGCCTATATTCGTCTCAAGAACAGAGAATTTAACTAAAATTCCAATTTTTTATAGATGTTGAGCAGGATTTGCTGTGTAAGGAGTCCTGAAACTCCTTGTTGTAGGGCATTCCAGCCTCCCATGTACCAAAGTTAACGGAAAAGTTATGGGATAGATTAGAGTATTGCGCCATGGAGATCCGTTAGGTTGTTGATAGAAAAAAGCGACAGCAGCAGGCTACTGGCTAAGGAGTGATGATAGTGGTCTGCGCCAGGAAAGGCTAGGCTGCTTAAGGTGCGCGGCTAGCCAGGCCCACTCATTGGCTGAGAAGGCCAAGCTATTCAACGCTTACTCTTCTTCGTCCCAGTCGTCTTCTATGGCTCGCTGAAGTCGACGCTCTTCTAGCCATGCTTCTACTTGGCGTCGTGCGCGTAAGCTGTCTGCTTTGCTAGGCTTGCTTTTACCGTAATGGTCATCATTAACGGCGTCTAAACTTTCGAACTCGTCTGAGTCGATTGCTTCACTGGTAAACGTTTCACGATTTAGGGGATCACGGCTCATGTGATGTCCTCCAACCCAGCCGGCGTGCCGGCGTAACAACGGCTCCACTTATTAGCACATACGGATCAAAAAGCATGTGTGGATTGCAAAGTGAAGCGCCTAGCGCAAATTAAGCGCCTTGCGGCTATATAACGCCAGTAGGGATGAAGTTCAAGCATTGATCGGTTTTTTTAGTGAGAAAGTTAATAATTAGCGGTTATCTCGCTGTTTTTGTAACTCCACAAGCGCAAGCTGGGCCTCTACACGTTCCGTTACGTCTTTTTGTACGCCAATGTAATACATCAGCTCGTCTGCTTCGTCGTAGACCGGTGTAATGGATAATTCATTCCAAAACATGGTGCCGTCTTTACGGTAATTACGCAGTACTTCGCGAGAAGGGCTGCCATTTTTAAGCGCGTCTCGGATAGAGACCAGGGCATCCTGGTCGCGGTCTTCGTTCTGTAAAAAACGACAGTCGCGATACAGAATTTCATCCGCGCTATAGCCCGTTAAGCGCTCAAAGCCTTTATTGACGTAGATGAGGATATTTTCATCGCCTTCCTGTTCAGCAACAACAATACCGTCTTCCGAGGCGTCAATTATGCGTTCGAGCAGCTCTGGACTGATCAATGGAGATCGTTTCATCAAGGGGTTCCTGTTGCAGCTCCAATCCTTCCCGCCGTTCAAAGTGGCTTTTTTTTGCCTGTGAACGGGCAGGATTTCAAATCATTTATTATCAGCAGCATAGCAAGGGCTCCAATCTACCGCTGCTATCTGGCTCTATCATGGCGAGCGTTGTCACGCATTGCAATCGTGTACGCGCACCGTCTCATTCGACCTCGGGTAATTGGTGGGCGCTCAATACAGCCCCCACAGCGGTTGCAGCAAGTATTAGCAGTAGTATGGTGCTACCAAACCATTGTGCAAGAGCGCCAATAATGCCGCCTACCAAAAGCATTAATACGCCTGTTAGCGTATTAGAGAGCGCAACGTAAAGCGCCCGATTATCTTGACTCGCCATATCAATGAGGTAGGTTTTTCGCCCCAAGCGTACGCCATGGTGAATAATCACTAAGAGCGCGTAAACCACCGCATAGGGCCAAATACTTTGTGCCCACCCGCCTGGCAGCCAGACCACGCTGGCGGCTAATAAACAGCAAATAGCCGTACCTACCGCTGCATCGCGCATAACGCTGCGGCTCGATTGGTCGGCGCGCTTGCCCCAGACCGGGCTTGCCACCATCGCTGCAAGCCCGGATACCACAATCAAAATACCCAGGCCACCGAGGTCGGTGCCACTTTGGTTCTGCCCCAACAGAGCGATGTAAGGCAAGGCGAGTGCACTTGATAGCAGTAATGCCCTGGCAAGGTTGAAGTGTAGAAAAGTGCGATCATTTTTTAGCAGCGACAGACCTAGCTTAATACTGTCCCAGCCGTTTTCTCCGCCTTCAACGGCGCCAGGAGCTTCTTTAATACGGGCTGCGGCTAAGGCATTCATTAGCCAGCCGCTAGCGGCGACTGCGAGTAAGAGCGCCACGATGACATTGCCGGGGCGATTGTCGAACAGCATGAGTACAGCGCCCGCCGCCAGCGTAGCGCCACCGGCAAAGCTGCCGCTCCAGCCCATCAACGTGCCGCGGCGGCGTTTGGAAATAGTCTTACCCAGCACGTCTTTGGTCGCGATAGAGGATAAGCCCCGTGCCAGCGAAAGCAGCACGAGCGCGGCTAACACTAATGCACCGCCCAAAGAGCCGGTGGCGAACAACGCAAGTAGGGCCAGCACTAATGCGGCTAGTGCCTGAATCAGTGCACCTGTTACCCATACCCATTTCCTTTTGGGTTTTAAGCGGATAAAACCCGCCACAAAAATTTGTGGCAGTAGCGCACCCGCCTCACGGATGGGCACTAGCAAGCCTACCATCCACACCGGTGCCCCAATAATGCCCATCAGCCACGGCAAAACTAAGCGTGCGCTAGATAACTCGTCAGCCAACTTATTGCCTAAAGAAGCCCATAAGTGTAGGAAAAAATTGCGTGGCTGTTCGTTGCAAGCACTATCAGGTATGTCATCACACATGCGGCTATCTTCATCGCCTGTTAGCCACTCATAAAGGCGAGACTGTGAAACATCCGGTTGAGCCATGACGGTTCCTTGGCGATTGCTAATTTAAGATGACAAAATGTTTTCTGAGAACGACCAAATAGATGCTGAGAATTACATAGTATCCTGCAAAGGAATTTACCGATAAGGAACTCTCAATGTCACGCATTCAAATCCGCTACTGCACTCAATGTCAGTGGCTATTGCGTAGCGCTTGGTATGCCCAAGAACTGCTATCGACCTTTGGTGAGCAACTGACTGAGGTCGCGCTATCACCCTCTCATGGCGGCACTTTCGAGATATGGTGTGATGAACTACTGCTCTGGGAGCGTAAGCGTGATGGCGGCTTTCCCGATATAAAACTTCTCAAGCAACGCGTGCGAGATCAATTGGATCCAGAGCGAGATTTAGGGCATATCGACCGATGAGTCAGGATAAGCAAGCCGTCCTCTATGGCCTGGGGGCGGTAGCGCTTTGGTCGACAGTGGCAACGGCTTTCAAAGTAGCACTCGCATGGATGAGCCCTTTGGAATTGATGTGGCTAGCGGCATTCGTTTCCTGGGCATTAATGGGAGCGCTAGTCATCAAGCAGGGAAATTTGCCCACGGCGCTATGCAGTGGTTGGAAAACAGCTGCGTGGGCGGGATTGATGAATCCCGTGGCTTATTATTTAGTGCTGTTCGCCGCCTATGACCGACTCCCAGGACAAGAAGCCATGGCGCTGAATTATACCTGGGCGTTAGCGATGGCGTTTTTAGCGGTGCCTTTGCTTGGTCAACGCTTGACTCGAATAGATATCGTTGCTGGGTTCGTCGCTTACGCAGGCGTTTGGGTGATCGCTACACGTGGCTCGGTTTTCAATGTCTCTTTCGCCGATCCATTAGGGGTTGTACTGGCGCTCGCTTCGACGCTGCTGTGGGCACTTTATTGGCTGCTCAATGCACGCGATAAGCGACAGCCTCTGGTAGGCCAATGGCAAAACTTCAGTGTGGGTCTGCCTGTGCTGACGGTTTTGTTACTGCTTGGCCCAGGTATGCAGTGGCATGGTTGGCCAGCGTTTGGGGCGGGCGTTTATGTAGGCCTGTTTGAAATGGGTGTGGCGTTTATTTTGTGGCAGCTGGCGGTACACCAAGTGTCGCGCACCGCCAAAGTCTCCAACCTGATTTTTCTTTCACCGCCTGTGTCGCTGTTTTTGCTTTATCTCGTGGTAGGAGAGCCAATTTTGCCTTCAACCCTGGTCGGATTGGTGCTCATTTTGCTGGGATTAGGGCTTCAGCAAGCACAAAAGAGTAGCTAGCCAATGATTACTCGGTAAGTGAAGACTCTCGCGATAAACCAGCAGTGCGCGACCGAAATAGCGCAACCGATAGTGATTTATTTATTGCCAACCGATTGGGTTGATGTGGTAAATGGTGAGCGCGCTGAATACCCGATTTCACGTGGAGTGGATGCAACTAGAGCTTATGTTAGTGGTGAAACGCTACCTAGCCCAGCACCTCAAAAACAAGACGACTATTTTTCAGCAACACTGCTGATGTTTGCCCATATGGCAGAAGCTATGCGCTAACGTTTATTTCAAAATGGCTGTTTATCCACCCGTCGATAAAGTAGATAAACAGTTTTTTGTTAACCCTAATTAACCGCTGCCTGATGCGTTGTCTCTAATAATGGCTCAATCAGCGGCTCAAGCTCGGGCCACACATTGTCGAGGATAATCGGCTGCGCATCGGCGGTAGGGTGAATGCCGTCACTTTGCATTAGCGCGTCGTTTAGGGCGATATCCTTCAGTAAGAAAGGCACTAGAGAAATGTCGTACTCTTCAGACAACGAGAGGAAAACCCCGGTAAAGGCGTCCCGGTACGCTTGGCCATAGTTGGGCGGTATATCGATCCCTAGTAGCAGTACTTGTGCTCCTGCCTTTTGGCTCTGCTCAATCATGCTGGCTAAGTTCGCCTGCATTTGATTGGGTGCCAGACCGCGCAAACCGTCATTGCCGCCTAATTCCAGTAGAACAATATCCGGCTGCTGCTGTCCGAGAATATCAGAGAATCGTTGTAGACCTCCGGATGTGGTTTCACCGCTAATGCTGGCGTTAATGACGTTCACTTCGCCTTCTAAACGCTCTGCCAGCAGGCTCACCCAACCCTCCTCACGCTCAATACCGTAGGCGGCGCTTAAACTATCGCCCATCACTAATAGGCTGGGTGACTGTTCGGTATTGGTAGGCGCTGCGTTGATAGGCACCGAGGCAAAGGTGACTATCAGCAACACCAGCCATCCGGTTACCATGCGGTTCAGTCCATGCCATGCCACAGGGATGCCACGCTTCATGTCTTACTCCTTAAATCAAAACCCTTCAGATCAAAGCCCTTCAAACTCAGGCTCTTCAAATCAAAGCTCCTCAGATAAAACTGCAGATACTGCTACGGAACTATCAATGTCGAGCGAGTCACCCCGCAGTGAACGCCAGCCTGATAACGACAACCAAGTGTTAAGCGATGTTCCACAAGGCGCCGTTAGGCATCCTGTTCTGCATGCCGACAAGCTGTCTAAAAAAGTGACGAGCGGTGAACGCTCACTAACTATCTTACACGACCTATCGCTAAGCGTGGCGGCAGGTGAAAGTGTGGCGATTCTAGGCAAGAGCGGTGCGGGAAAATCAACCCTACTAGGGCTACTGGCTGGCCTTGATACCCCAAGCGACGGTGAGCTAACACTCTTCGGCCATGCGCTGAGCCGCTTGGATGAAGATGGGCGAGCTGCGCTACGCGCTGGGCGAGTGGGCTTTGTGTTCCAGAACTTCCAACTGCTGCCCACCTTGAGCGCGCTTGAGAACGTCATGCTACCCCTCGAACTCTCACCGCGTGCAGGGGAGACCCAAACCGCTGCTCAGTGGTTGGAGCGTGTTGGGCTTGGCGAGCGAGTCAATCACTTACCCAAACAACTTTCCGGTGGCGAGCAACAGCGCGTTGCCGTCGCCCGTGCCTTTGTTACCGACCCCGAGCTAGTCTTTGCCGATGAGCCCACCGGTAATTTGGACCCTGACACCGGCGCGCAAATCATTGATCTGCTTTTCACCTTAAACCGTGAGGCAGGCACCACGCTGATTTTAGTGACTCACGACCATGCTCTGGCGCGCCGCTGTGATCGCTGCCTACGATTAGATCATGGAAAATTAGAAGCGTTTGTACCCACCGCGGCTCCGATTGACGAGGGCACGCAATGAGTGATGTGAATTGGCGCTTGGCCATGCGCAGCCTCAGGCGAGACCTGCGAGCCGCCGATGTACGTGCGCTGTTTATCGCCCTGGTATTGGCGGTCGCAGCTTCCACCATGATTGCGTTTTTCCTTGATCGCCTAGAGCGCGGCCTAGAGCGCCAGGCGGGCCAGATGCTGGGCGGCGATCTAGTGCTAGAGCAGCGTGATCCGTTTTCAGAGGAGCTGCGAGAACGCCTTGAAAATGCAGGTTTCGTACTGAGTGACCAAGTCGATCTGGTATCAATGATTAGCCGCGATGGACGTTTTCAACCGGCTAGCATAAAAGCCGTGGATGAGTTCTACCCTCATTACGGCGCCTCTTCCGTCGACTTTGGCAATGGCACCGAACAAATAGCGTCTGGTCCAGCCCCTGGTGAAGCATGGGCTGACCCACGCTTGATAGAGCTGGTTGAGATAGGACTGGGGGACCGGGTCCAAGTGGGCCAGACCGAACTTGAGATAACAGGGATCATTGAACGCGAAGCGGACCAGTCCGGCGGTTTCAGTAATTTTAATCCACGTTTGATGATCAATACCGCCGATGTCGAAGCCACCGGCCTGGTTCAAGAAGGCTCGCGGATTGAGTTTGAAATCCTGGCAGCAGGCCCGCCGGAAGCGCTTGAACAAGTGCAAGGCCTGCTTACTGAGCTACGCCGCGATGGAGTAGAGGTGCGGGATGTCCGCGTTGATCGCCCCCAACTTGGCAATGCCTTGCAGCGTGCAGAGAGCTATCTGGGGCTGGCCGGTTTAGCAGCGGTACTGTTGGCGGGCGTGGCAGTGGCGATGTCGACTCGCCGTTATGTGGAGCGCCACCTGGATACCGCCGCACTGTTGCGCTGCTTTGGCGCCAGCCAGCGGCAACTAGTGACGATTTTTTCGCTTCAGCTAATAGGTTTGGCGCTGGTAGCCGCAGTGATTGGGGCGCTGCTTGGGCTGATTGGCCAAGCGGTTCTTATCTGGCTGTTGGTGAGTTTCTTACCCATGACGCTACCGCCGCCGGGTCTTATGCCGTTGGGATTAGGCGTATTTACGGCTCTTGCCGTGCTGGTGGGGTTTGCTGGGCCAACCCTGCTGCGTATCAAACGAGTGAGCGCATTAAAAGTGCTGCGTCGCGAATTAGATCCGCTGCCGCCTTCGGCCTGGCTCGTGGTGGGCGTGGCAAGCCTAGTGTTTGGCGGGCTGCTGTGGCTCTACTCGGGTAGCCTGCCGCTGGCGATTGCGCTGTTGATTGGTGGGGCGGCTCTGCTCGGTGTGCTGTGGATGATTAGTGCGCTGCTGCTTAGCGGCTTGTTGCGCGTTGTACAGCGATTTTCCGGGCGTAGTGAGTGGTCTCAGGCGCTCCGCTTAGGCGGCCGCCAGCTAGCACGGCGTCGCCAAGCGGGCCTAGGCCAGTTATTGGCCTTTTCTGTGACCTTCTTTGCCATGGCGATGATTGTACTGGTGCGGGGAGATCTGCTTAGCACTTGGCAGGATCAATTGCCTGACGATACCCCTAACTACTTTGCCATCAATATCCAGCCTTCCGAACGCGATCCTTTCGAGGCGGCAGTCTCTCCAAGGGTGGAAACCCAAAGCACTCTCTACCCCATGGTGCGTGGGCGAGTGATTGCGATTAATGACCAGGCACCCAGAGATGCCGTGCCGCCTGATGCCCGCGGTGATAACTCGCTGCGCCGGGAGCTCAATCTGACGTGGCAATCTGAAGTGCCCGAAGGCAATGCTGTGGTGGCCGGTGAGTGGTTCTCGCCAGCCCAGTTGGGAGGCGACGCTAACAGTGAGGAGGGTAATGAAGAGGGCAGTGAAGGCCAAGGCTGGATGAGCGCCGTTGAGGCAACGCAGCAAGCGGCGCCAGTGCCCATCTCCATGGAGGATGGGCTCGCTGAAAGGCTTGGCTTAAGCATCGGTGATGAGGTGACCTTCTCGGTGGGTAGCGATGAAATCACCACCCAAATTACCAGCCTGCGCAGCCTGAATTGGGATAGTTTTCAGCCTAATTTCTTCGTCATTTTTCCGCCAGGCGTGCTGGAACAGTTTGGGCATAGCTACATTACCGCCTTTCATCTGCCTGAAGCGGAGCAGGGGTTGATCCGGGAGCTTATTACCGAATTCCCGGGGGTTTCCTTGCTGAATGTTGATGCCATTTTGGGCCAGGTGCGGGATGTACTCGGCCAGGTTACACGGGCGGTGGAGTTAGTCCTCGCATTGGTCCTGTTGGCTGGGGTAAGCGTACTGTATGCCGCACTGACCGCAAGCTTACCGGTGCGTGCCCATGAAAGCGGCCTATTACGCGTATTTGGCGCAGGCAGTAAAATGATTTCAAGGGTGCAGGGCGCTGAATACGCGTTGCTGGGCTTGGCCAGTGGGTTGATGGGCGCGGTGCTGGCCGAACTAACCACGGCTGCGCTGTACATCTTTTTGTTGGATCTAACCCCGCGCCTTCATCTGGGACTATGGATTTTCCTCCCCATTGGCGGTGCTGTGCTGATTGGCGTGATAGGTCATGCACTCTCGCGGGGATTACGTCGCCAAGCGCCAGCGGCCAGCCTGGGGCTACTCGGTGAGGCTTGAGCCTATTTTGCGAGCCAGAAACCGACCACCAGGGCGCTGATGACAGCAACAAAAAAGACCAGATTACGAGCGCGGGTATCGCGGTGTGGTTTCATAATGGCACCAAATGCGGGTGGAGGTAAAAGAGGCGGAAGCATTACGCCGGGCATGGTAACGTTTGTCGCTTACGTCGTCATCTTGCTTGCCTTATGACGTTGCCGTTTGTTCAGGATGGTTGATTATGCCCCACACCGAAACTACGGCTGCACGCAGCGTTGCGCCGCAGCCGCTTTCTCTTGCCCAGGGTCGCCTGGCCGCCCTTAGTTGGGGGCGCGCTGATGCCCCGGTTTGGCTGGCTCTGCACGGCTGGCTGGATAATGCGGCCAGCTTTTCACGCTTAGCTCCCCTGCTGGTGGAAAAGCTCGGTATTCGCATAGTAGCGCTGGATTTTCGTGGTCATGGCCAGTCGGCGCACTTACCACAAGGCAGTGACGATGCCTTTTTTGACTACGCGCTATGGGGCTACTGCCATGATGTTTTGGATGCCATGGAAGACCTCGGCCTTAACCAAGTTAGCGTGTTGGCCCACTCCATGGGCGCCGCAGTGGCCTGCCTGCTTGCTGCTGCGATGCCGGAGCGCGTTGAGCGGCTAACGTTGATTGACGGGCTGGGGGCGCTCAATATGCCCATTGAAGAGACCGCCAGCCAACTGCGCAAAGGATTGATAGCCCACCGTCGGCCACTTTCCCGCGCGCCGCGCTACCCGGATATCGAGAGTGCCATCGCTGCACGTGTTGCCGGAGGTGTCACGCCGGTGGATACCATTACGGCCACACCGCTAGTGGAGCGCAACACCCAGCCCACCGCCGATGGTCATGTGCAAATGCGCACCGACAGTCGCTTGCTGAAGCCTTCATTGGTGCGCTTCACACCCGAACAGGTGTTGTCATTGCTGGCGGAAATTAGCGCTCCAGTGCTATTGGTTGAAGGTGAGCAGGGGATTCTGTGTGAACGTGCCTGGGCGGTTCAGGCGCGGCAAGCAGTCAAGGAATTGACCCGCCACGTGCTTAATGGTGGCCATCATTTGCATCTGGAGCCCCGCGCCGTAGCGCAAGTCTCTGCAGTAATCAGCGCTCATTGGGTTATGAGCGACAGGGTTAAGAGCGATAAGGCCTAGCGATGGATGGCAGTATGAACGAATTGGTGCATGTCAGTAGTGGGAACAAGGTCGCTCTGGTGTTGGGCAGCGGCGGTGCGCGCGGCTATGCGCACATTGGGGTGATTGAAGCACTTGAGGCGCGGGGCTTTGACATCATCGCCGTATCAGGATGCTCGATGGGCGCGCTGATCGGTGGTATTTACGCGGCAGGCAAGCTGCCTGAATACCGCGATTGGGTGTGCAACCTTGACTACCTGGATGTACTTAAACTGGTCGACGTGACCTGGAGCCCCATGGGTGCGATGCGTGCCAGCAAGATCATGAGCAAGCTGGAAGCGCTGGTGGGCGATATATTAATTGAAAACCTCGCGATTCCAGTGACAACGGTGGCAACGGATCTGGTTCGCCAGCGGGAAGTGTGGTTTCAAAATGGCCCCTTATTGCAAGCGATTCGCGCCTCAATTGCCGTGCCGGGAGTAATAACGCCAGTGCATTTGGGTGATCAGGTGTTGGTGGATGGCGGGTTGCTCAATCCGCTGCCGATTATGCCTGTGGTAGCGGCTCATCAAGCGGATTTTGTGGTGGCAGTCAACGTGACCGCGCATAGCCCGCTGCCAGTCACCATGGAGGAGTTGCTGCCTAAGGAAGAGGAGGCGACCGATAGCCGTAGCAAAAAAGAGATTGAGCGCGATCAAAACATGGGTAACTGGATGGGGGATGTGCGCGCCGCTACGCGAAAACTGTGGGCGGGGCTGGGCGCTAATGGGGAGGGGGCAGCCGGAGAGGGCGAAGAGCTGGAGGAGACCACTGAAGCCCGTGGCAAGCGGGAGTGGAGCAAGCTCGATATGATTCTGGAGTCGTTTGATATTACCCAGGCGGCGCTGGCCAAGTACAAGGTGGCGGGCTACCCGCCCGACGTGCTGATCGAAATACCCAAAACAGTCTGCAGTACCTATGAATTCCACCGCGGCAAGGATTTGATTCGCCTGGGCCGGCATCTGGCTGATGAAGCACTGGAGCGGCGCATGCCGAGCATCGCATCCGACGCGACCGAGTAACGGCTACTGACCCCGCTTCCGCAGCAAGATATATACCGCCCCGGTGCCACCATCGATATCGATAGCGGAGCAGAAAGCCAGTACGCCCGGCCACTCACGTAGCCAAGCATTAGTATGGCTTTTAAGTACAGGAAAGTCGGACGTGGTGCCCCACGCTTTGCCATGCACCACCAGTACGCAGCGCAAGCCTTGGCTGGCGGCGTCGCGCAAAAAACTCTCCAACTCCACACGCGCCTCTTCCAGCGTATAGCCGTGCATATCAAGTCCCGCTTGCCACGCCGTTTGCCCACGTTTTAGTTGGCTAAAAGTACGCCATGGTAAATCCGGCACACAAAACTCTAAATACTCAGAAGGGCGCACGGCCTCCACCCGGCCATCAGAGGTGCGCCCGCTGGACTGAGGCGTATTGCTTTCAACAGCCGCATGGCGTCTAGCTTCATGGGCCTTGCCGTCAATTTTAGGTTTGCCAGGGTCGGCCTGGTTAGTCGCGATACGGCGCACGCCTGCCGCCTTTAACGCATCGCGAAAGGCATTGATATCGTCATCGTCGGGCAGGTGGCGGCGTCGCGTCATGGTAGGCTCGGGTGGCAAAAAAGTGGCAAATAAAGGTGAAACAGATAAAGAGGCACAGTATAGCGGGCTGAGCGTTGCTGTGAACCGGGCGGCGTGAAAGGTACAATCTTTTTATTCGTTGCATGAATAAGGCTTTATCAGCTGTATTCATCATTATCGTCAATCAGGAGCCGCTGTGACCACGCATCTAAACGTTGAGCATTCTCACTCAACCCTTTCCCTGTCGGAGTCGTTGCTGGTGAGCCAGCTCTTTACCCTACGCGACTATCTGCGCTGGGTCTCCAGCGAGTTTTATCTGGCGGGCCTGCACTACGGCCATGGCACCGATTCTGCCTGGGATGAGGCGGTAGCGCTCTGCTTAGGCGCGCTGCACTTGCCGTGGAACATCGATCCCGGTGTGCTCGAGGCGCGGCTACTGCCCGTAGAACGGCAGCGGATTATTACTCTGGCGCGGGAACGTGTTACCACCCGCCGTCCGCTCCCCTATTTATTGGGCGAGAGCTTTTTTGCCGGCCATCCGTTCAGTGTCGATGAACGGGTACTGATACCGCGTTCGCCGATTGCCGAGCTGATTGAAGACGGCTTTGCCGCCTGGTTTCCTGAAGAGCCGCCTGCCAGTGTGCTGGATTTATGCACCGGTTCTGGCTGTATCGGCATTGCGACGGCACTTTATTTACCGACCTGCGAAGTGGCGCTTGCCGATATTAGTCAGGAGGCCTTGGCCGTCGCGCGTCAGAATATTACCCGCCATGATGTGGGCGACCGGGTACGGGCGGTAGAGTCGGATGTCTTCAGTGGCTTAGAAGGTCGACGCTTTGATTTGATTGTCTCTAATCCGCCTTATGTCGATGCCCGTGACCTTGCCACCATGCCCGCCGAGTTTCGCCACGAGCCTTCGCTCGCCCTGGGAGCCGGTAGCGATGGGCTGGATATTGTGCGGCGTATTTTGCGCGAGGCGCGGGAACACTTAACCGATGAGGGCTGGCTGATTGTAGAAGTCGGCAACTCTGACCGCCATGTGGAAGCGGCATTTCCGGATGTCGCTTTTCTATGGCTTGAATTCGAGCGTGGCGGCCAGGGTGTTTTTGCTCTGAGCGCCGCTGAACTCGACGCCCATGCGGCGTCTTTCGTGTGAGGAATTAACGGCCATGTCTGGCAATACGTTTGGCAAACTATTCAGTGTGACTACCTTTGGTGAGAGCCACGGACCAGCGCTCGGCGCTATTGTGGATGGTTGTCCGCCTGGGCTGCCGTTAAGCGAAGCCGATTTACAGCTCGACCTGGATCGCCGCAGGCCGGGCAGTTCGCGGCATACCACTCAGCGCAAAGAACCCGATCAGGTGCGCATCCTTTCCGGGGTGTTTGAAGGCAAAACCACCGGTACCTCGATCGGCCTGCTGATTGAGAACACCGATCAGCGCTCTAACGACTACTCGAAAATCAAAGAGCAGTTTCGGCCAGCCCACGCGGATTACACCTACCACCATAAATATGGCCACCGGGACTATCGTGGGGGCGGGCGCTCCAGTGCCCGTGAAACTGCTATGCGCGTGGCAGCGGGGGCGATTGCCAAGAAGTATCTAGCCGCCCAGGGCGTCCAGATTCGTGGCTATATGAGCCAGTTAGGCCCTATCAAGATTGAGTTCAAACAGTGGGAATCGGTGGGTCAAAATGCGTTTTTCTGCCCCGACCCGGAGCGCGTCGCTGAACTGGAAGCCTATATGGACCAATTACGACGCGACCAGGATTCGGTCGGTGCCGAAATTACCGTGATTGCCGAAGGCGTACCGGTAGGGCTGGGCGAACCGGTGTTTGACCGCCTGGATGCTGATCTGGCGCATGCTTTGATGAGTATCAATGCGGTAAAAGGGATTGAGATCGGCGCAGGGTTTGGCTGTATCGCCCAGCGCGGCAGCGAGCATCGTGATGAGATGACGCCAGAGGGTTTTCTTTCCAACCATGCAGGCGGCGTGCTTGGTGGCATCTCTAGCGGGCAGCCGATTGTAGCGCGCTTAGCGCTGAAGCCCACTTCCAGTATCACTACGCCGGGCCGCTCTATCGATATTCATGGTCAGGCAGTTGAGGTGGTGACTAAAGGGCGCCACGACCCTTGCGTAGGGATCCGCGCAACGCCTATCGCTGAGGCGATGATGGCGATTACGCTGTTGGATCACTGGCTGCGTCAGCGTGGTCAGAATGGCGATGTCAGCGTTGATACACCGCGTTTAACTCAGCGTTAACGCATAACGGTGAGGTTTGCAGTTCGCTGCTACACTCAAACAAAACAAATGCATGAGCAGTCGTCATGAAAAACAGTGCAGGAGCCGCCTATGAAGATTAACGTTGAGTTTGATCTTACCCCCGATGAGTTTCGCCAATCACTGGGACTGCCTGATGTCGAAGCTTTCCAGAAAAATCTGCTAGAGAATATTCAACGGCAGATGGAGTCTGGGGTGGAAGGTTACGATCCTATGAGCCTAATGCGGCCTTTCCTGCAGCAACCGATGATGCAGCAGGGGCTTTCTCAAGGGCTAGCTAATTTCGGAACCTACCAGCAAATGATGCTCGATATGTTGCGGCAAGCGGGCAGCGCCAGCGCTTCTTCGGCCCACAGCAATGATGATGAGAAGTCGGGGGGGGCTAGCTCTAAAAGCAATTCAGAAAGCGCTACTTCCAGCAAAGCAAAGTCAACGGCATCGTCACGTTCCCGTTCTGAATCCAAACGCAGCGGCACATAGATTGAAGCAAGCAGTTAACGCGCATTAACTTAACAGGTGGTTCTCCACCTGTTGAGGTAGGGCAGGGTAATATGGCAAAGCGGTTCAGGCTTGCACGGTGATACTGAAATGACACCACTGTTGCAATGCAGCATGCCAAAGATTACTCTTTTTGCAGTGCAGCAAAGCTACATCACGGTGAGTCACTCCAAGGCTCATGCCAAGGAACGATACAGGAGCAGACACTATGCAAGACAATATGATGGACGCCTTTAACGCCCAAACTAAGCAGATGTTTGAGCCCATGCGAAAAATTAATTCGCTGATGCTCAACAATATGGAAAAAATGACCCAGTATCAGCTGGAAGCCATGAAGCGCTACAGCCAGATGGGTACCGAGCGCATTCGTAGCGCCACTGAAATTCAAGACGCAGAAAGCCTGCGTGATTTCGGCACCAAGCAAGCCGAGATGATGAACGAACTTTCCCAGCAGATGCAGGAAGACGCGCGGGTGATGAGCGAAATGAGCCTGCAGTTTAAATCTGAGATGGAAAAGATGTTCAGTGAAGCCGGGCAGCAAATGTCCGACCAAGCCAAGGCTACTGCGAAAGGTGAGCAGCCTGCGAAAGCCTCCAGTCAGTCAACGCGCAAAAGCTGATTGACGACATCATCGCGGCGCCTTAGGGCGCCGCGATGCATTTAAAACGCTGCAACTATAAATAAAACATTGCAACGATAAAACCTTGTCATATAGAAGCCTTATCGTATAAAAACTTTATCGTATTAAAAACTCAGCTATATAACAGCTTGGTCTTGGTCAAAGTGGTTGGTGCGCCTGGAGAGGGCGTAGGGAGAGTTAGTATGCAGTCAGCGTGGCACAATCCGTTCCAGGCATTATCATCAGGGCTTTCTCAAGGGCTAGCCGATGAAATAGCCAAGGGCTTACCTGAAGGGTTATCTCAGGCAGAGCTTGAAGAGTGGAATAATCAGCTCAAAGAGATCGGTGAGCAGTACCAAGGATTGATGCAGGATCTGCTTTCCCGTATCGCACCAAGTGAAGCCGCCGACTCCATTTATAGCGATATGCGCGAAAGCTTTGAAGCGGGTGCGCAGTCGCTGATGCAGAATCCTACCCTGCTGTGGGAAACCCAGGCCCGGTTGGTGCAGGATCAATGGTTGTTGTGGCAGCAAGCCATGCGCGGGATGGCTGGCGAGCAGGTCACTCCGTTGATCACGCCAGCCAAAAATGACCGCCGTTTTAAAGACGAGGCGTGGACACAAGACCCGCACTATATGGCTATCATGCAGCAGTACCTACTGTTTTCGCAGATGGTGGAAGAGCTGGTTGAAAGCCTAAGCGGTTTAGACGAAACCAAAAAGCGTAATCTGATGTTTTACGCGCGCCAGTTGGTCAACGCGATGGCGCCGACAAATTTTATGAGCACCAACCCTGAAGTCATGCGCCGCACGCTTGAAACCCGTGGCCAGAACTTGGTGGACGGGTTAGCCCGCCTACGCGAAGATTTGGGGAATTCTGCCGAGGGTATCAATGTCCGCATGACGGATCGTGGCGCTTTTGGCGTGGGTGAAAATATCGCCGTAACGCCCGGGGCAGTGGTCTACGAAAACGAATTGATCCAGTTGATTCAGTACATCCCCACCACGGAAAAAACTTTTAAAACGCCGTTGCTAATGGTGCCGCCGTGGATCAATAAGTACTACATTCTTGATCTACGTGAAGATAACTCAATGGTTAAGTGGCTGGTGGATCAAGGCCATACAGTCTTTCTGATCTCCTGGCGTAACCCTGGCCCTGAACAGCGAGATATCACCTGGGCCGACTATATGCAGATGGGACCCATCAGCGCGATGGAAGCCATCGAACAGGCCTGTGGTGAGAAGTCGGTCAATCTACTCAGCTATTGCGTGGGGGGCACACTAGCCGCCTCTACTGTGGCCTACCTCACCAGCACGCGGCGTGGGCGCAAAGTAAAGTCGGTTACTTATATGGCGACGCTGCAGGATTTTCGTGACCCTGGCGATATCGGCGTATTTCTTAATGAGCGAGTGGTAGAAGGCATTGAGCAGACGCTGCAGTTGAAAGGCTATCTTGATGGTCGTTCAATGGCTTATACCTTCAACTTGCTGCGTGAAAATGATCTGTTTTGGTCGTTTTACATCAATAATTATTTAAAGGGCGAAACGCCCGCCGCCTTTGACCTGCTTTACTGGAACACCGATGGCACCAACCTTCCTGCCGGGACGCACGCTTGGTACCTGCGCTATATGTACCTGGAGAACCGCCTGGTTGAGCCTGGCGGTATTGAATTGGATGGTGTGAAAATAGACCTGCGTAAAGTCTCCACGCCCAGCTATTTCGTATCCACCAAAGAGGACCACATCGCCAAGTGGAACAGTACCTATTATGGGGCGTTGTTACCTAAAGGGCCGGTTACCTTCGTATTGGGCGGATCGGGCCATATCGCGGGTATTGTTAATCCGCCCCATAAAAACAAGTACGGCTACTGGACGAACGATGCGCTGCCGGAAACGCATGAAGAGTGGCTAGCAAACGCAACGCCTCATGAAGGCTCCTGGTGGCCCCACTGGCAGTCTTGGATGACTGATAATGGCTATGCCGATAGCGAAAAGATGGTGCCTGCGCGCCAACCTGGCGATGGAGAACTCAAAGTGATTGAGCCTGCGCCAGGGCGCTATGTGAAGATGACGATTCCAGAGGTGCTAGGGGAAATTCCAACTAAATCTTAATGGATACCTAAAAGATTGTACGTGGGTATCGTAACGGGTCGCGAGTTAAAGGTACTTCCCAACAGAAAAGCCCGCCGACAAAATGTCAGCGGGCTTTTCTTCGTCACGGTCAGTTACGAATCAAGTAGTCGAAAGCGCCGAGCGATGCTTTCGCACCTTCGCCCATGGCGATAATGATCTGCTTGTAGGGAACGG
This sequence comes from Vreelandella arctica, assembly GCF_037070215.1. Taxonomy (NCBI): domain Bacteria; kingdom Pseudomonadati; phylum Pseudomonadota; class Gammaproteobacteria; order Oceanospirillales; family Halomonadaceae; genus Vreelandella; species Vreelandella arctica. The sequence continues at coordinate 19,086 of NZ_JBANSN010000013.1, forward strand.
TGGTCACATCGCCTGCGGCAAACACGCCGGGTACGGATGTCATGCCATGGGCATCGACAATGATTTCACCACGCGGCGTCATTTCGATCGGTGAGCCTTTTAACCACTCGGTGTTAGGTACCAAACCAATCTGAACAAAAATACCTTCTAACGTGATGGATTTGCTCTCATCCGTCGTACGGTCTTTATAGTTCAAGCCATTGACACGGCTGCCGTCACCGGTGACTTCGGTCGATTGTGCGTTGAGAATGATATCAACGTTAGGCAGGCTCTTGAGCTTCTTCTGCAGCACCGCATCAGCACGCATCTCGCCCATAAACTCTACCAGTGTGACGTGGCCGACAATGCCCGCTAAGTCAATCGCCGCTTCAACACCTGAGTTACCGCCACCAATGACCGCTACCCGCTTGCCTTTGAACAACGGACCGTCACAGTGAGGACAGTAGGCAACCCCTTTGTTGCGATACTGCTGCTCGCCGGGTACGTTCATCTCACGCCAGCGGGCGCCGGTCGCCAGTACTAGCGTCTTGCTCTTCAGCTTAGCGCCGGACTCAAATGATACTTCGTGTAGGCCGCCTTCTGTCTCGGCGGCTTTAAAGGAAGTAGCCAGCTGCAGGTTCATGACGTCAACTTCGTAATCTTTGACATGTTCTTCAAGCGCGCTGACCATTTTCGGGCCTTCGGTGTGTGACACCGAAATGAAGTTTTCAATGCCCATGGTGTCCGCCACCTGACCACCGAAGCGCTCAGCGGCAACACCGGTATTGATGCCTTTGCGCGCCGAGTAGATAGCCGCCGCAGCGCCTGCCGGGCCACCACCAATGACGAGCGTATCGAAAGCGGCTTTTTCGCTCAGCTTTTTGGCATCGCGTTCGGCGGCACCGGTATCAACCTTGGCCAGAATCTGTTCAAGCGTCATACGGCCCTGGTCGAACGGCTTACCGTTCAAATAGACGCTCGGCACCGACATGATTTCGCGAGACTCGACTTCATCCTGAAACAGCGCGCCGTCGATAGCGACGTGGCGCACGTTTGGGTTGAAGATGGCCATCAAATTGAGTGCCTGAACCACGTCCGGGCAGTTCTGGCACGACAACGAGTAATAGGTCTCGAAAAGCATCTCGCCATCTAATGCTCGAACCTGATCAAGCAAGTCGTCAGACGTCTTAGGCGGATGACCACCAATGTGCAGCAGAGCAAGCACTAACGAGGTGAACTCGTGGCCCATAGGAATGCCTGCAAACACCACGCCAGTCTCTTCACCGGGGCGGTTGATCGCAAACGATGGCGTACGTGCATCCTGACCATCGCTGTGGAGGGTAATCTTGTCGCTCAGGCTGCTGATATCTTCCAACAGACCGAGTAACTCTTGTGACTTGGCACCGTCATCGAGGGACGCAACGATCTCGAACGGCTGAGTCACTTTTTCCAGATACGCTTTTAACTGGGATTTTAAATTGGCGTCCAGCATGACAGTAGCTTCCTCGCAGATAACAGACGTATTGAACACACGTGTGTGACGGTGCTAATCATTAACATTTTAAAAAACTGTTTTAAAAAACAGTTTTAACAACAGGTTTAATAACAGCTTTAAAACAGAACGCCCGGGCGAAACCCGGGCGTTGAACATACACGCACTTGCGCAGCAAAAAAGAGCAAGGGCGTGAAAACCGCGAGCGGTTTAGATCTTGCCTACTAGATCCAGCGAAGGAGCGAGAGTCTCTTCACCCTCTTTCCACTTGGCTGGGCACACTTCGTTCGGGTTGGCACGAACGTATTGAGCGGCTTTCACTTTGCGCAGCAGTTCTTCGGCATTACGACCGATGTTGCCTGCGTTAATTTCGACGATCTGGATTTTGCCGTCGGGGTCGACAACAAAGGTGCCGCGCTCGGCAAGACCAGCTTCTTCGATCAAGACTTCAAAGTTACGTGAAATGCGCAGCGTCGGATCCGCAATCATCGGGTACTGAAGTTTGCCGATGGTGTCAGAGCTGTCGTGCCATGCCTTGTGAGTAAAGTGGGTATCGGTTGAAACGCTGTAGATTTCAACGCCCAGTTTTTTGAATTCAGCATAGTTGTCGGCTAAGTCGCCAAGCTCAGTCGGGCAAACAAAGGTGAAGTCAGCGGGATAGAAGAAAAAGATGGACCACTGACCCTGCATGTCGGCTTCAGTAACATCAACAAATTCGCCATTCAAATAGGCAGTTGCTTTAAACGGCTTAACTTCAGTGTTGATCAATGACATTCAGATAATCTCCAGGATTGGTAAATGAATAATGTGAAATTGTTGATAATACTAATGGCTAACGACTAATGGCTAAAATTAAGAATAGCCATGCCATCAATAGCATTTCTCTATTGGCCAGGCCGTTGTCGTTGTACTGGCTGGTTAATGGGGTCGATGAAGCAAAATACAAGAATTTTTCACATTGGCTTGCGGTAGGCGTCACTGCACCGCAAAATTCGCACGGTCAGCGTTATGACCTACGCTATTGTTAGCCGTGGGCCAGCTGGCACAAAACAGCCGTAGCCAAGCGTTATTAACAGCGAGAGCTAAAAACGAGTGGCTCAAAAACGTCGCTAATAGAGCTTAGACAAATAGAGCTTTGACATTAGGAGCAGTGATAATGGGGAACATCCACAAACTTTCCGCGGCCGTTGCGGCCATTTCGTTTGCCGCAGCGGCTAGCGCTGCCCACGCCGACGAGGTGCGGGTGTTTAACTGGTCAGATTATATTGCCCCGGAAACGCTGGAAAAATTCACCGAGCGTACCGGCATTGAAGTGACCTACGACGTTTATGACAGCAATGAAATTTTGGATGCCGCGCTGCTCGCTGGGCGCTCCGGCTACGATGTGGTGGTACCCTCTACCCACTATTTTACTCGTCAATTAAGCGCCGGTGTTTACCAGCCGCTTAACCATGAGCTACTGCCCAATTTAGACAATCTCAACTCCGACCTGATGGCCAACTTGGAAGCTATTGATGCGGGTAGCGAATACTCGGTTCCTTATATGTGGGGCACTAACGGTGTTGGCTATAACGTTGAGCGTGTAAAGGAAATCCTCGGTGACGACGCCCCCTTGGACAGTTGGGCGCTGCTGTTTGATCCTGAAATAACCGCTGCGTTGAGCGAGGCAGGTTGCGGCTTGTCGATGTTAGATTCAGGTGATGAAATGCTCTCGCCCGCCATGGCGTATTTGGGCTTGGACCCGCTTAGTGAAAGTATTGATGACCTGGAAGCTGGCGGCGAGCTGATTGCCGACGTTCGCGACGATATGACCTACTTCCACTCCTCGCGTTATGTCTCTGATCTGGCGAATGGCGATATTTGCGTCGCCGCAGGTTACTCCGGTGATATTTTCCAAGCTGCGGCGCGTGCTGAAGAAGCTGGTCGTGATTTCAGTATTGGTTACAGCATTCCCAAAGAAGGCGCTGCCCTTTGGTTCGATATGATGGCGGTACCCGCCGATGCGCCGAACACTGAAAACGCCCATGCGTTTATCAACTTTATTCTTGATCCGGAAATCGCCGCTGAAATTACCGAGTATGTGCGGTATGCCAACCCCAACGCGGCGGCCAATGAATATCTCTCTGATGAGATTATCAATGACCCGGCTATTTACCCGGAAACTGAGGTCATGCAAAACCTGTACGTAGCGATTGAAAAGCCTCAAGATGTGCAACGCGCACGTACACGGATCTGGAATCGTGTGAAGTCTGGTCGTTAAAACCGACATTTATCCGACGGCGAGCCAGAGGCATTTCCTCACCGGCTCGCTGTTCGTCTTTATTAATGCCCGGGTTGCCGGGCCTTTTGATGGGAGTGGCGAATGGTCACTACGCCCCTGTCGAACGAGCCTTCATCTGCTGTGCCAAGCACTCCTTCCGGATCACGTCCTCTGGGTAAAACCCCACGGTTTGCCGAGGATGTCGTGCTGGAAGTGAAACGCTTAAGCAAACGATTTGATGATGCGCTGGCGGTGGATGATGTCAATTTGCAGGTTAAGCGCGGCGAAATCTTCGCGTTATTAGGTGGTTCTGGGTCGGGAAAATCAACCTTGCTGCGGATGCTGGCAGGGTTTGAGACACCAACAGAAGGGCGCATTTTGCTAGACGGTGTCAATATCACCGCAATGCCACCTCACAAGCGGCCCATCAATATGATGTTCCAGTCTTATGCGTTATTTCCGCATATGACGGTTGCCCAGAATATTGCCTTTGGTTTAAAGCAGGACAAACTGCCCAAAGCGGATATCGACGCCCGTGTTGCGCAAATGCTCAAGCTGGTGCACATGGAGCGCTTCGCCAAGCGCAAGCCGCATCAACTTTCCGGCGGGCAACGTCAACGGGTGGCACTGGCGCGCTCGTTGGCCAAGCGGCCAAAACTGCTGCTACTGGACGAGCCCATGGGGGCGCTGGATAAAAAACTACGCACTGAAATGCAGCTGGAAGTGGTCGAGATCATCGAACAGGTAGGCGTTACCTGCATCATGGTGACGCACGACCAGGAAGAAGCCATGACCATGGCTGACCGCGTGGCGATCATGGCCGATGGCTGGATCGAGCAGGTAGGTTCGCCGGTGGATATTTATGAAAGCCCGGTAAGCCGCATGGTGGCAGAGTTCGTCGGTACGGTGAATCTGTTTGAAGGGGAAATTATCGAGGATGCTGCCGACCACTGCCGCATCGTCGCCCCTGCGCTTGAACGCCCCATCTATATTGATCATGGGATAACCACCCAAGCGATGGATCGCCGGGTGTGGGTCGCACTACGCCCCGAGAAAATCTGGTTAACCCGTGAAAAGCCCACCACGGAATATAACTGGGCGGAAGGCAAGGTGGATGATATTGCCTACCTGGGGGGCTTCTCGCTCTACTACGTTCGCACGCCGTCGGGCCAGATGATCAAGGTCAGCATGGCCAATACGGAACGCCGCGGTGATCGTCCAACCTGGGAAGACAGCGTCTATGTCCACTGGGAAGATCACAGCACTATTGTTCTGAATCGCTAGGGTCTTGAACCGCTAGCGTGGTGCCTTTCCTACTGCGAGGAGCCTGCCTTCAATGAAGCCATCTCGTTCTTCAGCACTGCTCAAACGCTTGAAACTGGGGCGGCGGGCAGTGATTGCGTTTCCGCTCGTCTGGTTAACGCTGTTTTTCTTGCTGCCTTTTGCACTGGTACTCAAAATCAGCCTGTCCGAGGCGGCGATTGCGATTCCGCCTTACGGGCCACTGCTTGAGTATGCCGACCAGACGCTGCATGTCTTTTTAAACCTGGGCAACTATCTCTTTCTCCTTTCAGATTCGCTTTATATTGCCGCCTATTGGGGCTCAGTCAAAACTGCGTTCATAGCGACGGTGGCTTGTCTGCTGATCGGCTACCCAATGGCGTATGCCATGGCGCGGGCACCGGCTCGCTGGCAGCTGCTGTTACTGCTGCTGGTCATGCTGCCTTCGTGGACGTCGTTTCTGATTCGTGTCTACGCCTGGATGGGTATTTTAAGCAATAGCGGGTTGATCAATAACCTGCTGATAGGGATAGGTCTGATCGATTCTCCACTACGCATGATGAATACCCAGTTTGCGGTCACGATTGGTATCGTTTACGCCTACTTGCCGTTTATGGTGTTGCCGCTGTATGCCCACCTAACCCGGATGGATAATTCGTTATTGGAAGCCGCTGCTGACCTGGGTTCGCGCAAGATCAATACCTTTGTCAAAGTTACTTTGCCGCTCTCTATGGGGGGGATTGTCGCCGGTTCGATGCTAGTGTTTATCCCGGCGGTAGGCGAGTTCGTGATTCCCGAGTTGCTTGGCGGCCCGGACACATTAATGATCGGTAAGGTGTTGTGGGAGGAGTTTTTCCTAAACCGCGACTGGCCCGTGGCGTCGGCGCTGGCCATGGTGATGCTGCTGCTCTTACTAGTGCCGATTGTCTGGTTCCATCGCTATCAGTCCAAGGAGCTAGCGTCATGAGCAGCCTGCGACGGATCAACTTCTCAACGGTCATGCTGGTGCTTGGACTGCTGTTTCTTTACCTACCGATGTTTGTGCTGGTGGTGTATTCGTTTAACGCCTCAAAACTGGTCACCGTGTGGGCTGGGTTTTCTACCCAATGGTACGGTGAACTATTTCGTGACGAGCAGATTCTATCGGCGGTGTGGACGAGCCTGAGGATTGCATTTTTCGCTGCCAGCATGGCGGTTTGCTTAGGCACCGTAGCGGCCTTTGTGATGACGCGCTACGGCCATTTCCGGGGTAAAACGGCACTCTCCAGCATGGTGACGGCGCCATTGGTCATGCCCGAGGTGATTACCGGTCTGTCGCTGCTGTTGTTGTTTGTGCAAATGGCGCAGATTACCGGGTGGCCTGCTGACCGTGGCATGGCGACGATCTGGATTGCCCACACCACGTTTTGCAGTGCCTATGTCGCGGTCGTGGTGGCAGCGCGTCTGCGCGAAGTGGATCACTCCATTGAAGAGGCGGCCATGGACTTGGGCTCGCCGCCGGTGAAAACCTTCTTTTCCATTACGCTGCCGATTATCACTCCAGCGCTGGCAGCCGGTTGGCTGCTGGCGTTTACGCTCTCACTCGATGACTTAGTGATTGCCAGCTTTGTCTCGGGCCCAGGAGCGAATACGCTGCCGATGGTGGTGTTTTCATCGGTGCGTATGGGCGTATCACCAAAGATTAATGCGCTTGCCACGCTGATTATACTGATCGTATCCCTGGCAACATTTTTGGCTTGGTTTGTTATGCGCCGCAACGAAACCAAGCGAAAGGCTGCCCTGCAAGACGTTTAATGCAAACTATAGAACGTCGTCGTCGCGACCGGCCACTACGCTATCGAGTTCGCCGGTCATCGGCGAAACGACAACTTGTAACTGGATAGGCGCGCAGCACTGGTGGCAATCTTCCCACGTGTCATGGCTGCTTTGTGACGTATCAATGAGAAAGGTCAGCGGTGAATCGCAGTAAGGGCAGTGGAAGTCATAATTGACCAGGGCGTCGTCATGCATCGTTGGCTTCCTTTTAGATGGAGTGCGCTTAATCAAGCATTTCTAAGGAAGTGAGTGTAGCAGTGTGTCCCTCAGGTAGGGCATCGTAGGATTGAATCAGGTAGGATATTCGCTGGTTCCTAAAGCAACGCAGTGAGAGTAGCGATGATGTTACGTAACATGGCAGTAGCGGCCCTAGTGGCCTTTCCGATGGTCGCGTTGGCTGAAACCCCCAATGTGAAAGCTGGCGAGTGGGAATTTGTCAGCAAAACCAGCGTCAGCGGCGAAATGGAAATTCCGGATCAAACGGAAACCGAGCGCCAGTGTATTACTCAGGAAGAACTTGAGGGGGCTGAATTCGGCTTCATCGAGGAAGAAGAGGGCTGTGAACTGCTCGATCAAGAATTGAACGCAGACGGCCTTAGCTACAGCATGGTATGCCGTGCTGAAGGCGGCGAAGCGACCATCGATGGCGAAATGCGGTTTATGGGCGAACGTATTGAAGGCAGTGTCGATATCCTGACTCAGTCGCCTATGGGCGAGCTGAGCATGAACACGGTCATTGAAGGCGAGTACCTCGGCGAGTGTGAGTAACCGCCAGCAGCAACGCTAGTTCAAAGCAAGGGCTTCCCGGTTAACCGGGAAGCCCTTTTCATTGGTAGTTACTGCATAGGTACTTATTGCCTGTCTGCAGCGCCTTCATGGGAAGGGGCGTTGGCGATTTCCTCTTCGAGCTGTCGCTTCACTGCGCCTGGCGATCCCGTATGGCGTGCCAGCAGGTCGTAAGCCACGGGCACGACAAACAGTGTAAACAGCGTGGCTGAACCGACCCCCGCCATAATCACGGTACCGATGACCAAGCGCGACTCGGCCCCCGGTCCTGTCGAGATAATCAATGGAATGGCGCCGGCCATGGTGGTGACGGCGGTCATTAAGATAGGTCTCAAGCGTGTCACAGAGGCTTCAATCAATGCGGCTCGAAACACTTTTCCCTCATCACGCAATTGATTGGCAAACTCGACAATCAGAATGCCGTTTTTAGCGGCTAAGCCAATCAGTAGCACTAAGCCTACTTGGCTGTAGATGTTCAACGACTGACCAGTGAGCAGTAGGGCAAGCAGCGCGCCGCTCATTGCCAGTGGCACCGTGAGCATGATAACAAAGGGGTGGATTAGGCTCTCGAATTGGGCAGCGAGTACCAAAAACACCACCAGTGCGCCCATTATCAACAGGAAGGCGGTAGCGCCACTAGCCTGCTGGAAGTCGCGTGATGCGCCTGCCACATTGGTTTGTGCCTCTTCTGGCAGCAGCTCTGCAGCGCTCTCCTCTAGGTACGCCAACGCTTCGCCGAGTGGGTAACCATCTGCCAGATTGGCCTCAATGGTAATCGCGCGTATGCGGTCAAAGCGATTCAAGGTGCTGGCGCCAGCAAAGTCGGAAAGCGTGACAAGGCTGGCCAGAGGAATCAGCTCACCGGAGCGCGCCGAGCGAACCTGAATGTTATCCAGCGCCCTGGGGCTGTTCTGGCTGCCGCGGTCGCCTTCCAGGATGACATCGTACTCCTCACCCTCATCCACATAGCGGGTGACATTGCGACCGCCCAACAACACTTCCAGCGTTCTGCCGATCTCCGAGACAGTCACCCCTAACGAGGCAGCACGCTCGTAGTCGATCTCCACCCGCAGTTGCGGTTGGGTCTCGTTGTAGTTGCTTTCCAGGGCTGTTAAGCGCGGATTGTTTTCACGCACATGGTCGATCAACATATCCCGCCAGCGGGCAAGTTCCTCATACGTGCCGCCACCCAGTACAAACTGGACCGGTTTTTCGGTGCGTTGCCCAAAGCCCTGGCGCATGACGGGGAACGCTTGTACGCCGGGTAGGGTGCTCAGTGTCTGGCGTACGTCGGCCATGATTTCCCAGGCGCTACGGCGACTGCCCCAGTCGGCCATATTGACGATAATAAAGCCGCTGTTGAAATTCTCGATATTGCCGTAGCCACGTGGCGCACGAACCACCACACGCTCCAGCTCGCCGCTCTCGATCAGCGGTGTCATACGCGCTTCGATTTCATCCATATAATCCATCATGTAATCGAAGGTAGCGCCTTCAGGGCCATTCACTAATACGATAAAGTTGCCGCGGTCCTCCTGTGGGGTGTATTCATTCGGCAACGCTGTCGCCAACCAGGCCGTAGCCGCAATCAACAGCACAAACATGGCGACGACCAGCCAGCGCATCTTGAGCATCCACTCCAGTGAGGCCTGATAGCGGCGCTGGGTGGCATTAAGCAGCCACTGTACGGCTTTACCAATGCGGCTATCGTGCATGCCTGGCTTAAGAATTTTAGACGCCATCATCGGCGTAAGCGTCAACGCGAGTAGGGTAGAAATCACCACCGCGGCGGCCATGGTCAGCGCGAATTCGGAAAAGAGCCGGCCAATATCCCCCTGCAGCATACTCAGGGGCACAAAAACCGCCACCAATACCAGCGTGGTGGCGATGACTGCAAAGGCGATCTGCCGGGTACCGCGAAAGGCGGCGACCAGCGGTGTTTCACCGTAGTCGTGCATACGCCGGTTGATGTTCTCAAGCACTACGATGGCGTCATCCACAATCAGGCCAATGGCAAGCACCAGGGCCAGCAGGGTTAACAGGTTGATGGAAAAATTCATCGCGGCAAGGGCGGTAAACGCGCCAATAACGGCAATGGGAACCGTCACGGCGGGTACCAGCGTGGTGCGCAAATTGCCCAGGAACAGGAAAATCACCACCACCACCAAGCCCATGGCGATAAACAGCGTCATGACGACCTGATCAATCGCGCCGGAGACGAACAGTGAGGCGTCGTAGTTCAAGCTAAGCGTCATTCCCTCCGGCAGCGTGCCCTGCAGCCTTTCAAGCTCTACCTGTACCGCCTCGGAAAGCTCGATGACATTGGCTGTGGACTGCATGATCATGCCAAGCCCGACCATGGGCACACCGTTGGAGCGGAAGACAGAGCGATCTTCTACCGCACCGACTTCCACTCGGGCTACGTCGGCAAGGCGCACCAGGTAGCCGTTTTCGCTCTGGTTTTGAGGAGAGTTGATCGCAAGGCGCTGAAAGTCGTCAGCGCTGGCAAAGCTGCGGGGAAGGCGAACGATAAACTGGCGATCGACAGATTCAATCGAGCCTGCCGGGAGCTCTACGTTTTCGGCCCGCAGGGCATCCTCGATATTGCCGACGGTAAGCCCTCGGGCAGCCAGTGCATTGCGATCCAGCCAAACCCGCATCGCGTAGTCGCTGCCGCCGCCAACGCGTACCCGTGCCACGCCTGGTTGCACGGAAAGGCTGTCGACCAGAAAGCGGTTAGCGTAATCGGTGAGTTCGGTAATGGAGTAGTCTTCACCGGAAAGGCTGAGCCACACCACTATCTCCTCACTGCTGTCAGCCTTGGTGACCTCGGGGTTGTCAGCATCGTCGGGCAGGTTGCGCAGGGCGCCGGAAATTCGGTCACGAATATCATTGGCGGCGGCATTGATATCCATATCGATGCCGAATTCGATTTCAATCTGGGAACGGCCATCTTCGCTTTGCGAAGTAATCAGCTCGATGCCTTCCACCCCGGCTATGCGATCCTCAAGCACCTGGGTGATGCGCGTTTCGACCACGCTGGCCGAGGCGCCTGGGTAGCGGGTGTCGATAGTGACCACCGGCGGGTCAATGGTGGGGTACTCCTGCAATGGCAGGCGATTGAGCGCCAAAAGACCAAACGCGATAATCAGCGCCGCGATCACCATCGCGAGCACAGGGCGCTGAACGGAGATATCCGAAAGGCGCATCAGCGGTCAGCCTCTAGCAACGCTCGAATACCGGTCTCGTCATCGACAATCCCGATCAGCCTGGCTTCTTGTCCATCCCGGGCCAGTTGCAGGCCGTGAACGACAATTAACTCATCGGCAGACAACCCCTCTAGAATTTCTACCTCGCCATTGCGTCGTTCACCAATCGCCACTTCGCGGCGTGCCAAGCGAGTCGTGCCGTCACTTTGTTCGATAAGCATCACAAAATGACGGTCTCCACTGGGTTCGATAGCGGCTTCAGGGATCACAATAGTGTCGCGCACGTGTTGCTGAACGATGACTTCCATCAGCATGCCAGGGCGCAACCGGCCGTCAGAGTTGTCGAGTTCGGCGCGGACATCAATACTGCGCGTCACCGGGTCGACCCGAGTGCCGATGGTGGCAATTTCACCGCTGAAAATATCGTCTGGGAAGGCAGCGGTAGTGGCATTTAGTATTAATCCTGGTGCAAGGCGGCCTAGAAACACCTCGGGTACGCTGAAGTCCAGTTTCATAACTTCTAGTTTATCCAACGTCACCAGATCCATTCCTGGGGTGACCAGCGCACCGACGCTGATATTACGAAACCCAACGCGGCCACTGAAGGGAGCTTCTATTTGGTAGTTGGCTAGTTGGGCCTCAATGGCTTGAATGTCGGCTTCTGCCTGACGCAGGCGGGACTGGCTATCTTCTACGTCGGCTCTGGCCGCCAGATTACGGTCTTGCAACTGCGTGGCACGGTTCGAGGCATTGCGTCGCTCTTCGCGTAGCGCTTGCGAGGCCCTTAGTTGCGCCTGCTCTTCGGCATCTTCTAGTCGGATAAGCAGTTGTCCCTCGTCAACCTGTTCACCGTCCTGGAAATTGATCTCGGAGACAATTTCCGTGACGGTGGTGGAAAGCGTGACGCTTTCATCGGCACTCAGCGTCCCCAGCGCTTCAAGGGGGTCAGACCAGGTGGTCATTTCTGCCCGTGTCCCGATGACAGACGGTGCCGATTGGGCAAACGCCACCTGCGCTAACAGCAGGGCAAAAGGAACAAGCGTGAGTCTTAGAAGCAGTCGTCGTCGAACTGGTAAAGACATAGTGATCTCAGTGTTGTAAATAGTTATACGTTTATTATGCAGAGTATTTTTTTAATATAAAAATTTATCAAGCATGCCCCTGGTAGAATGCCTGTTTTTTGCACTCGGAGCCGCCCTGAATGTCGTCAAATTTGAACTGCCCATTATGATCTATGATGTCGTTGTTATTGGCGCTGGCGCCGCAGGGTTAATGTGCGCAGCGCAAGCGGGCTATGCCGGTAAACGGGTCTTAGTGCTTGATCATGCTAACAAAGCGGGCAAGAAGGTTCTGATGTCCGGCGGCGGCCGCTGCAACTTTACCAATCTAGGCACGACGCCACAGCATTTTTACTCTTCAAATCCTTACTTTTGTATCTCAGCGCTCAAGCGCTACCGCCCAGAACACTTTGTCGAGCTCGTTGAGCGCCATGGCGTTGAGCATGTTGAGAAAACACCGGGGCAGCTGTTCTGCGCAACCTCCGCCAAGGAAATTGTTCGCACCCTACTCACCGAGTGCGAGTGGGCCGGGGCTGAAATAAAACTCAGTACTCAGATTACCCGTGTGGAACAGCAGGGCAATGCCATGCGGCTGTCGACGTCGATCGGTAAAATTGATGCGGGTGTGGTGGTAGTGGCCAGCGGGGGGCTTTCTATTCCGAGTATGGGAGCGACGGGATTTGGTTACGACATAGCGCGTCAATTTGGCTTGGAAGTGTTCGATACTCGGCCGGGGTTGGTGCCGTTCACCCTTAGCGATACCTGGAAAGCGCGTGCAGCATCACTTTCTGGTGTCAGCGTACCAGTGGTCGCCAGTGCTGGCAGCCGTCGCTTTGTTGATCCTATGCTGTTTACCCACCGCGGCCTGTCTGGGCCCGCGATGCTGCAGGTATCCAGCGTTTGGCAGCCAGGGGAGAGCCTTACCGTTGATCTGTTGCTCGGTGAAGATGTGGCGGAATCGCTGCGTGAGGCGCGTCAAGCAACGCCCAAGCGTCAACTTTCTACGTGGCTGACGGAACGCTTTCCGAAGCGCTTGGCGCAAGCATTGCTTGAGTGGTATCCCGATCATGATCCTGCGCGGCCGCTCGCTCAATATGCCAATCAGGCCTTGGACGAATGGGCTGGCAGGCTTAATGCTTGGCAACTGAAACCGGCAGGTACTGAAGGGTGGCGCACTGCTGAAGTGACCATGGGGGGAGTCAATACCGACGCGCTATCATCCAAAACCTTTGAAGTGAAAGGCTTGCCACAGCTGCGGTTTATCGGTGAAGTAGTGGATGTTACAGGCGAGCTCGGTGGGTATAACTTTCAGTGGGCATGGGCGAGTGGCGTAGCCTGTGGTCAGTCTTGCTAGGCAACGCCGCTCGCTCAGGGTATTAGCAACAGGCTTAAGTAGCCACTTTGGCTAATAACTTAAGCTTCTTGAGTAGCATATAGCCCGCAAGCACTTTTCTACCTGCCGCCATTGCTCCACCTGGGTGGCGCATTAGTTTGAATGCGGCAAAACCACCGACGGCGTAAAGCGGCAGCTTGAAACTTTGCCAGTTTTTATCCAGGGGCGAGGCGGCTTGCTGCAGGTATTCGCTATCGACCAGAATATCCACACGCTGCTGCTCCAATTCCGCCAGCAGCAGGGCTTTACGTTCAGCGCGGCTTAGTGGCTTTGTTGGCGGGTTAGCGGTGTCTGCGGATGGTTTCATCACTTGGCTCCTCAAGCAGTGCTCGATCTGCGGCAAGCTGTTTGAGTGTTTCTTTCAAAAGAGAGTGGCGCTTCGACTGGCGAACAGCGATCCACGCTAGTAACAAACTGGCGCCTATCAATACCCCAGCGCTTATCACGATGGCGGTTAAGCGATAGCTATCCCAGAACAGAACCACTACCAGCGCTGTCAGTGTGGCAATACCCAGCAACAGCAGCAGTAAGCTCGCACCTGCAAGAAGGAGTAAAACCAGTAGCCGCGCACGCTCTTCTTCTAACTCAAACACCGCCAAACGCAGGCGAGTTTCGCTATTAGCGATCAGCGATTTTAGTAAGCGTTTGGCAGCAGAGAAGACGCGTTGGGTTGGACCCAAAGCCATTAGCGACGACCGAGCAGCATACCCACAACCATACCCACTGCCGCACCAATGCCAATACTCGTCCAGGGGTTCTCATGAACATAGCGGTCGCAGGCATCTGCTTGCTGTGTCAGTGAGTCGCGCGTGTCGTCATAGAGGCGTTCGCCGCGAGCTTCAAGGCGCGCACGGGTATCTTTTAATCGACGCTCGGCGCGTGTACGTAGATCGTTCATCTCTCCGCTGGCATCTTTAGCGGTCGCGTTGACGAGTTCTTCAACGGTTTCGCTCAAATGGCGCAGATCATCTTTAAGTTGATCGGCTTGCGTAGAGTAAGTTTGCTGACGTTTGGCCATGAAGTCTTCCTTTGACGAATGAATGAGAGGGCTGCTACAAGCATAGCAGCCACCTGACAACAGACAAGCAGTTACACCTATCGGTTCAGCCCTGTGGCACTAAATAAGGGATTTAAACTGAACCCCAAGCTTAAGCGATGCACACGATGATCGTAATCAATCATGCTTTCGCCGTAGCCATAGTAATACTGTACATGTGCTCGCAAGCTGTTGAAAGCAGGCCAGCTGTAATCTATCTGTGTGCCTATATTGCCAGCGCTTGGGTTGCCACGCAGCTGTCCACTCACTTCATGGTTGTTATTAAGGCGCTTGGCGAGGCGAATATCGCCGTACCCCATGTAGCGTTCGATATCTGGGTTGTCGTCATCCTTTGTGGATTCCGGTATCCGCCAATGGGGTGCCAGGGTAAAAGCCCAGTCACCGCGCTGGAAAGTACTTTCAAGATAAACCCGGTTCCAGCTACGGGAGAGAGGATCTGAGCGTCCATTAGACTGGTGATTGAGGGAAACTCGGTTGCGGGTATTCACCCAGCCCAGCGCCCCCCAGGCATTGTCAAAGTCGATAAACACTTCCGGCTCGTAGTTGGTTTCCCGGAAAGGCGATGAGGCGTCAGTATTATAAGCCTGCCACCAACTGCGCTGGGTGTAGCCGAAGTAAACATCGCCATAGTTGCCCAATACCTGCTCGGCCAGATTAACCTTGGCACTAAACTGGAATTTCAACTCAACGTTATCAATCGGGGTATCACCAGAAATATTTCGGAAGCTTTCACGGTTTTGATTGGCGTTATAGCTAACTGGAAAAAGGTAGTTGGTGCGGTGGGTAGTGATGGAAAACGGGTTGCGGGTTGATGCCTGTTCAAGCTCACGGCGCTCGCTTAAATCTTTCCGTGCAGCTTCTTCAGGCAACTGTTCAAACGGCATGCCCTGCGCGGCATCTTCGGGGCTCTCAATCTGCTGCAACTGTTGATGCAGGTCATACAGCTCGGCGTTGAGGGCACGGATACGCTCCTCAATCTCTTGTTGAGACTCAGCGACGGCACTCGCACTAAAAGTAGCAAGACTCAGCAGGACAATAAGTTTCGTTAACGGCAGTTTTCGGGTGACCATCAAGGTGACTCGCAAAATAAAGGAATAGGCAAATGCCAAGCGTGTTTCTATCACGCCGCCTGAGGAAGTCAACACCTCTGATTGCGCTGACCATCAGAACGCCTGACAATAGCATCATTCTCCGTCTCTGCGGAGCATTTGATGTCAGCGAGGCCCTAAGTAACGTGTTGATACGTAACGTGGTGAGATGCGCCTGTCAGTGGAGTATAACCTGTTTGTTCCTGCTGTTTGTCATGAGCAGTGTCGCTTTTAATCCAGCACACGCTGCGCTTCAGTCCAATATGCTTGAGCTAGTGCCCGAACAGGCTGAATTGGCATCAAGGCTTGCTCAGTTAGAAGCTCTTGAAGAACCCTTGACCGCCCAGCAGGTCAGCGATAAAGAGGCCCTGGAAGCGGCTCTTGAAGCTTATGAGCGGCTGGCTTCTGTGGACGAGCGTCTAGCGGCTCTAGACACCCGAGTAGAACAAGCCCCTGAAATGTTAGCACGACTGCAGCGCGAGTTGAGCGAAGCGGAAGAGGCTTCCCAGCAGCTAACGGTGGCTGACTTGAGCAACCGCCCCCTTGATGAGCTGGAAACGTTGCAAACTAACGCCGTGGTCGAGCTGCAGCAGTTGCAAAGCCAACTGGCAGAAGTGAACTCGCAACTGCTGGCCGCCCAAACACTGCCTGAACGTGCCCAGCAGTCCATCGCTGAAACTCTCCAACGCGCAGAAAGTCTACGCCGACAACACGATGAGCGCGAGGCTTTGCTAGCGGATCGCCAACTTTCTGCACTGAGCGATGCACGGCTTATCCAATTACGCCTTGAGCGGGCACTGGCCGAACGTGAAGTAAGCTTTTATCAGCGTGAGCTAAGCGCTAATAGCCGCCTGCGCGAATTAGCCCAGGAGCGCCGTGATGTGCTGATGGTGCAGATCGATTATCAACAGCAGCAGCTAACGATGTTGCAAGGCGTTATTGATCGGCAACGCCGATTGGCCTCTGAGCAAGCCATTGCCGATGCCGCCAGGGATAACCCGTTAATCGCCGCTGGGCATCCGGTGCTGGTGCAAGAGCAGCAAAACAATCAAATGCTAAGTTTAGAGCTGCTGCGGGCGACAGATCGCGCAAACAGTATAGTGCGCGACAATATTGAAGCCCAGCGACAGTTAGAGAACGTGCGTCAGCTTCAGCGCAGCCTTAATGAGCAAATTGAGGCTATCCGCGGCAGCCAGCTGCTGTCGCGTATTCTGCGTGAACAGCGCAAGTCCTTGCCTCCCTTGTCGGCACCACGAGATTTACAGGACGAAATTGCCGACCTGCGCTTAAAACAGTTTGATTTGGTTCGTCAGCGCGACCAGCTACGTCAAAGTGACCAGTTTGCCACGCAGCGTCTGGCAGAGGCGGGCATAGAGGTAACGCCTGGATTAGTCGATTCTCTCTCTCGTCTTTATCAATCACGTCGGGAGCTAGTCGAACAATTGGAGCAGTCTTATGGAAGCTTGTTGAGTGCAGCGATCGAGCTACAGCTGAACCAGCAGCAGGTATTAACGACCACCAGTGAGCTACGCGAGACGATTGATGAACATCTCTTTTGGGTCGCCAATAGCCGCCCGCTGGACGTTAATTGGCTGCGCCAGTTACCGCGTAATTTACTTTTAGAGTGGCAAGAGGGAGAGTGGCGCGCCATTTTGCCCACCCGTTGGCAAGGGCTCTCTTGGCAAGTGCTTAACGGGGCACCGCTGGTGTTGGTGGGGCTTGTGCTGATGGGGTTACGTCGCCAAATTAAGACGCGCTTGGCGAACCTGCATTCACAAATCGGACGCTTGAAAAGCGATACCCAGCTGCACACGCCTAAAGCGGTGCTGTTCAATGCGCTGCTGGCGCTGCCTGGCCCATTAGCGTTAGCGGGCATTGGGGTTGGGTTATTAGGCGCGGTGGGGCCGTTGGCGACTAGCGTTGCTCCGGCACTGCTTCAGTTAGCCCTGAGTTGGGGCGTAGTGGCATGGGTGCGCCGACTATTGGTTGCTGATGGGGTGGCTGAACGTCATTTTACCTGGTCGCCTCAATACACCGCTCGCTTACGCCAACTGTTAGGCGGGTTAGGTATCGCTTTGGTGCCCGTCATTGCCATTGCGGCTATGTCGGGTGAGATGGAGACTCCGTTAGCACAGCGCCCCGTTGCGCTGGCGTTACTGTCACTTGGATTGATAGCCATGAGCTGGTGGCTGACGCAGTTGATACTGGCGCATATCCCCATTTTTGGCGTGCGCCTGTTTCGTTTGTTTTTGGGGCTGGCGATGGCGTCGGTACCGCTGATGCTGCTGGGATTAGTCGCCTGGGGCTATGAATACACTGCTTTGCGTCTAGTAGGCAGGTTCGCCATTACGCTTTACCTGTTGGGGCTGTGGGTAGTGGTGGAAGCCACGTTGGTGCGCAGCCTTGCCGTGGCCGCGCGGCGACTTGCCTATCGTCGTGCGCTGGCGCGCCGACGCGCTCAGGTACAGGAGGGCGCTGAAGGTGGGTTAGAAGTTGTCGAAGAGCCACCGCTTGATATGGCGCAAATCAACAGCCAGTCGCTGCGGCTTTCCAAGCTGATTGTGTTGATTGGTTTTAGTGCCCTGCTTTATCTGGTCTGGGCAGACTTGCTTTCAGTGCTTGGCTATTTGGACAACGTGTCACTATGGGAGGCGCAAGAGGGGGACCTGGTTGATAACGCGCTATCGATATCCGACATCTTTGCTGCCCTGCTGATTGTCGCTATTACGTTTATCATGGCGGGCAACTTACCCGGCTTGCTAGAAGTGATGGTGTTATCCCGCCTGTCATTGAAACAGGGCAGCGCCTATGCCATTAGCTCGCTGCTCTCCTACACTATTGTGGGCACGGGGATTGTGATGGGGTTATCGACCCTTGGCGTTTCCTGGGACAAACTGCAGTGGCTGGTGGCCGCTCTGAGTGTGGGCCTAGGGTTTGGATTGCAGGAGATTTTCGCCAACTTTATATCCGGCTTGATCATTCTGTTTGAACGCCCCATCCGTATTGGCGACACGATCACGATTGGCAATTTGCACGGTACCGTCAGCCGTATCCGCATTCGGGCGACCACCGTCACTGATTTTGACCGTAAAGAAATTATTATCCCCAATAAAACCTTTGTGACTGACCAGCTAATCAACTGGTCGCTGTCGGATAATATTACCCGAGTCGTGCTGACTTACGGCGTGGCTCATGGGTCGGACATGCCGAAGGTGCATCAATTGCTGCGCAAAGCTGCAGATGAAAACCCGCGCGTGCTGGCGGACCCAGAACCTCAGGTTTTCTGTTTAAGCTACGGGCAGCATAGCCTCAATTTTGAGCTGCGTATTTTCGTCAACGACCTGCTCGACAGGCTGTTTGCGGCCGATGAAATTAACTGTCGGGTTGATGCACTGTTTCGTGAGGCGGGCGTACGCGTGGCCTTTGAGCAGATGGACGTATGGCTACATCCTGATAAGGGCGAGGCTATAAAAGTGCAGTCTGCAAATCAGCTCACGCCTCCTTCGTCGACTTGAAGCTTTTTATTAAGCGCCTTTTACGGCATGCAGGAGAAACTCCCGATTGCCATCGCCGCCGGTAATCGGGCTCTCCTGCCAGTGGCGTATGGTAAATCCGCAGGCGTGACAGGTGCTGCGAATATTGGCTTCAACGTCGTTAAAACGGCTAGCGTCACGCACCACGCCGCGCTTATCGAGAGCTTCTGCGTTCAGCTCAAACTGAGGTTTAACCAGCGAAATCAATTGCCCCTCCAGCGGCAGCAGAGTAGCAATTTCAGGCAGAATTAGCGTTTGCGAGATAAATGACACATCCATAATGGCGCTATCGATGGGTTGAGCGGCAAGCACGCTTTTTAGTGCTTCATCGCTACTCATGTAACGCGCATTCAATCCCTCCAGGCACGTCACGCGTGGGTCGCCACGTAGCTCGGGGGCCAGCTGCCCATGGCCAACCTCTATACCAACGACATGGCGCGCGCCAAAGCGCAGCGCGCAGTCGGTGAAGCCACCGGTCGATTGGCCTATATCGAGTACCACCGCTTCATTGAAATGCATTTGTAGCGTTGTCAGCACCGCTTCCAGTTTCAAACCCGCGCGGGAGACATAGCGCTCTTCAGGGTCGTCCTCCACTTCAAAGCGAGTATCTTCGGGCCACTTTTCTGACGCCTTAGTTAACGGCTTACCGTTACTGGCAAGACGAACCCGCCCATGTCGAATAAGCCGCTGGGCGCGGGTACGCGAATTGGCCAGCCCTTGGCTGACCAATAGTTGATCGAGTCGCATCATAATGATTAAGAGTGTCGTTAATAGGGCGGCTTATTCTGCATCCGGTGGGGCGTTAGGGCCTTGATCAGCCTGCAGTTCGACAGGCGGTAAACGCGATGCCCCCCAGCTACGGTGGAGGTAATATTTCACATTTTCCAACTCTTCATCGGTGACAGACACTACTTCACCACGCTCGAGTGGGTCGTAATGATAAATATACAGCCGCGATGCAAAGCGTTCGAAAGGCAGCGATGCTTCACCAAAGCGTTCACCGTTACCCGAGGTGCTGACAATGACGCCGTCGCCCCAATCCTGGCCGCTATCGTTGTTGGGATTATAAAAATAAACCCGCATAACGTCAGATGGGTCGAGGGAGGCCCGCAAAATGGTGATCGCGTGCCAGCCAATAAAGCGTGCTGCGCTATCGGTGACCGCAATGCCCGCTGGCTGGGGATGAATCAGCGGTTGGTTGCCATTGTAGTAGGGGTGATAGCTGGCATAGAAGTGGCGTACAAAATCATCCACATCGCTTAGCTGCCCGGTGGCCACATCGACATTGATGCGGAAACCGCGTCCTGACCACCAGCCATGAAATTCAGGATTCACCCAGCGGTGAGGGTCACCCTCACGACCAATGCAACGTCGGCCCATTTCGGCATAAATGCGATCAAGGTGTGGCACCACAATCAGCGACACGGGATCTAAATCCATTGGCAATTCAGTCGCAACGCCAGAAAGGCTCTCCATCGATGAGATGGCCTGGCCCTCGAAATGCATAATGAGTTCGTCATCGCGCGCTGCCCACGCCACCATCTGCAGCAGATAGTCCGGATCATTGTAGGCCCACATGGAAAGGGCGCGTGCCGATTGGCAGGTAGGGTTATTACCCTGTCCAACGCCTAACGGTAGACCCAGCATGCATAGCACGCCTTCAATCAGCCGTGCACGGGGCGAAACAGTGTCGCCATAGGCGATAGTGAGTCGTGACTGGGCCCACTCTGAGAGCGGTAGATTAAGCTGGCGCCACATGGCCGGTGCCACCGGCGGCTGATAAAGAATGCCGCGTTCGAGCATGAGCGCTAGGCCATAGACCGCCTGCGACGTAGCAGGATAAACACCACCACGAATCAACGCTTGAACCAGCTCACGGTAGCAGAGTAAGCAATCACGCCCGGTAGACGACAAGCCCAACGCTTCAGAGAGTAAATGATCACCCTCTTCAAGCAGGTGGCGTAGCAACACGGCGTGGTAGGGCGAAACTAGCCCGGTATCGTGCATCGCCCTGGCAAAACCCGTGGATTCAGCCTGCAGCGCCGCCTGATCCATGTGCTCCAATCGGTCGCGATAAACATCGACACCAGGGTCTTCTCGGCAGGCCTGAGTGGGCCCGTAAAGCGAGCTGACCAAACGGTCGGCGCCTTGGCCACTGGCGCCAAGATCAATCGCCGGGTTGGCTTGGCAAAGGGCAATTTGGGTGATCATTTGTTTGATCGAGTCAACCTGGATGGGACGCTGCTTTAAAATGCGCCAAATCTCATCAATCAGTTGATCGACGATATGTTCGTAGCCGATTCGATCCGCTAAGTGCTGGAAAAGCTGGCGAGGAATGGTCGCCAGGCGCCCCTGGGTTTCCCGCTCCGCCTCACTGGGCGGTAAAAATAGCAGCCATAAATTAATGGCCATGACCTGAGTCAGGTAATGGTGCGCATGATCGGCGGAAATCAGGGGATGAATAAAGTCGCCTTTAGCGACGGCGAGAAGCCGAAGCTCGCTTAATGCTTCGATGACGACCACATTGGCATCCGCGCTTTTCAGCGCAAAAGTTGTCAGGGTCGGCACCAGATATTGGGGAGTTTCCCAGTCGGAGCCTAAAAACACACCAGCCTCCTCGAACGCTTGCGCGCGGGATTCCAGTGCTTCACAACCGCCATCCTGAAGTAATATTCGCCGCGCAGTATCCATTACTCGCGGCAGCTTGGCGGGCTTTGAGAAGGCGGGCGCCTGCGTAAGCAGGCGCACAGCGTCATCAAATTTGCTCAACAGTCCATTGAGCTTGCTATCTTCTTGAGAAGACGTAACTTGATCAGTCTCCACGGTGACTCCTTATCCCAGCGTTAGCAGGGATTATACATAGAAGTCGAGGTCTTCTTGGCGTTTTAATAGGTCGCGTATGGTATGCGCATCCTCGCCTTTAAAGTAGACCAGACCCCAATGGGTACCAAACGCGGTGCGTTTGGTAACGGTTTCTTCTACTGGTGAGGTTAGCTCATGAGACTCAAAGTAGGGGTGATCTTCGGTCTCTTCGGGAATTTCCAAACGGCTGACCACACGACGGCGTGGGTATACGCCAAAGCAACCGGCAAAGCCATCGGCATCGACCACTTCTTTCGGGAAAAACTTGGCCACTTCTTCTTTCGTGGTTTTCGGGTCGAACACTAGCATTGACGCTTGATAAGCATTAAAGCCGTAAACACGTTCTAACAATTCAAAGACTTTGAAACCGGGCGGACGGTAAGCCACTTCGCCAAAATACATCTCACCATCGCTGGTGACAAAGTATTCGGGGTGAATCAAGCCAAACTCAATATCAAATGCTTTAACTAGCTTTTCGATTTGCACGGTGATCTGTTCGCGATACTTCTCAAGCTCTGGAGACGCAGGCACAAATACAGAGTAACCCAGCGTTACATATTCTGAGATGTTCAAGAAGGCGATTTTGCCATCATGAATCCACGCTTCGACAGCAAACTCCCAGCCGTCCAGGTGCGATTCCATCAGCACCGGGAACTCTTCGTCCGGGATGGTATCCACTTCATCCGGTGTGCGAATAACACGGTGGCCCAGGCAGCCTGCTTTATCGAAGGCCTTGAGGTGAATGGGGTCGTTGGGGTCACCATCCAGCTTAAGCAGCGTCTGGTTAACGCGTTTGAGAAAGCGCACCACGTCTTCTTTATCGTGGGCTTCTTCAAAGATACCGACGCGGATGCCGCCTAACTGGGCCCGACGCTTCATCAACGCCTTGTCGCGAAGCAGTAGCGATTGACCATAAATACGTGGGTTATCAAGCAGTACGGAGTTGATGGCCCCAGCCCATTCTACGGTTTCTTCATAGAGAGGGATCGCGACATCAACACCCTTTTCTTTGAGTGTCTCGGCGATTTCCATTGAGCGGTCATTGAGGCGCTCGAAATTCCAAGGCACATAGGGAATGTCGTGTTTTTGGCAATACTCTTCGGCCCAGTCAGGTGCAACGACAATGTAGCGACGATCAAAATTCTCAGCCGCTTCAATCGCATTGAGGCTCCAACCGAGCAGAGCGATATAGCCCTTATTTGGATCCTTTTGCATGTTGATGACTCCTACTTGGTGAGTGAAAAGAATTGCCAAAACACCCAGCCCACCATACACGAGGGCGGCTGGTGCGGCTAATGAGCCCATTATCCGCAGCATTAACGCAACACTCGCTAAAGGCTTTGCGTAAAGTCGTAGCGGTAGGAATATGGTAAGCTAGTCGGTTCAACTTCATGTACAAATGGCAAGAGGAATAGGCCAAGATGGCGGCCAAGCCGATCTACCGTGTGGTGGTTCACCAGCAGGGTGAAATTTGGGATTTATACGTCCGAGAAATCTTTCAGAGCGAACTTTGGGGCTTTATTGAAGTCGAGGAGTTTGTCTTTGACGATGCTTCACGGGTAGTCGTCGACCCTGCGACTGAAAAATTGCAGCGAACCTTTGATGGTGTCAAACGTAGCTACTTACCATTAAATGCTATTGTGCGCATTGATGAAGTAGAGCGTGAAGGCCCATTGAAGGCGGTTAAAACTGATGCCCGAGTAGCAGAGTTCCCCCGTCCCTTTTCGTTGCCACCGCGCGGAGAAGGGTAAGCGTATGAGACAAGCGCACCGCTAAGTTAGGCGATAAGCGCTGTTGGCTTCGTCCGCCTTGCAGCGTTTTAAATCAGGACATGATGTCATGCAGGTAAATAAAATTCGTTTTCGATATTACGCCGCTGCGGCCGGCGTTTTACTAAGTGTGGCGAGCATTAATGCTAACGCCCAATCCGACAACCAGGCATGGGTGACCGACGAGTTAAGTACCTACGTGCGTAGTGGCCCAACGGACGGTTATCGCATCATCGGTACGTTGAATGCCGGTGAGCAGGTCGATGTTCTTGAAACCAGCGGGAATTACACCCGGGTTCGTAATAGCGATGGCAATGCGGTCTGGGTATTGAGCGACGAGCTTCAGCAGACGCCGAGTGCGGTTGAGCAGCTACCCGCGTTAGAAGCGCAGGTCGAAGAGTTAACGGCTGAGCTTGAAGGCATCAATGAATCCTGGGAACAGCGTGTTTCTTCAATGACCGAAACTCTTGAGGTTCGTGAGCGGCGTATTGCCGAGCTTGAAGCGAGTAATCAAGAGCTGGACAGTCAGGCTGAGCAGTCACGCCAGCAGGTAAGAGGGCTTCAGGCGCGCTTAGAAACCCAGGAAGAAGATCTTTTGATGCGCTACTTTATGTACGGCGGTGGTGTGGCTGGCGCGGGCTTGTTGGTTGGTTTGATTGTGCCGCACCTACCACGTCGGCGTAAAAAGCGTGACCGTTGGTTTTAATAGCGCGATCAACGACAAGGTAGCAAAAAATGAGTGATCAATGGCGCAAGCGCTGGCAAGAAGGGCGCATTGGTTTTCACCTGCGGCAGGCGCACCCGGCACTACTGCGTCATTGGGGCTCTCTTGGTGTTGCCAAACGCACCAAGGTACTTGTACCGCTGTGTGGCAAGAGTCTGGATATGCGCTGGCTGGCTGATGAAGGATATCCGGTATTGGGTATTGAGTTTGCCCCAGAAGCCATTGAGCAGTTTTTGGCTCAGCGCAGTACCTCAGTATCACGATATCGCCAGGCAGGGTTCAATGTCTCCCGTCAAGGTAATGTCGAACTCTGGTGTGGGGACTTTTTTCATCTACATATTCAGCAGGCAGCAGAAATTGGGGCGTTTTATGATCGCGCTTCACTGATAGCGCTGCCGCCAGCAACCCGTCAGCGCTATGCTTTCCATCTTGCTCAACTGGTACCGCCCGGTGCCAAAGGTCTGCTGATTAGTTTGGCCCACAACGAGGGTGATGCTGGGCCTCCCTATAGTGTCCCCGCCAGCGAAATTGAAAGCCTGTTCGCCCCTAATTTCACGTTAACATTTCTAGAGCAGGGCAACCCCGATGAACGCGGCTACACGGAGAGCGTGTGGGCGCTGGAACGACGCGGGCCGCGCCTCTAAGTGTTTAGAGGGGCAGCCCGCATGTGTGCGGCTTGTGCGAAGGAGATAGCTTAGCGGGCGAGCAATTGGCCCAGTTCAGGGTCGCTAAAAGCACGGTTCATACCATCGCTAAGTAGATCGCTCAGCATGCGTGCATTACTGTCGGCGTCGGGTTTAAGCGCATAACCCTGTGTACGGCGCGATGTGTAAGTGCCGGTATAAGTAGTGCCCTTGTTTTGCGCGATAGCGCGGAAGACACCTTCAAGACGCGCTTCGTCTACCAACGGCTGGCCGCTCTCGCCACGCGCGTAATTCAGGCTGGCAAGTTCCAGCGTCAAACTCGGACGCCCCTCGGCTTGCTCAGTCGTGGGCGTAAAGCCCATATCGCTAACGGCGCGCTCTGCTTCTTGCTGTAAGCGCGGAATTAATTCGTGGCTGCTCACGGTGATATGCGCGGTGGACATTCCGCCGCCAGCACGATTGCCAATAATATCGCTTTCGCGCCCATCCTGAGCAATTACCGTGACTTGCTGGCCAGAGCCAACCTGAGGCACCTGGGCGCTGCGTTCAGGGCTGAGTTGCAGGTACTGCGGGCTAGTACAACCGGCTAGCCAGGCGCTGGCAAGCAGAACACCTGAAATCCGTAAAAAGTGACGCCGAAGCATAGTCTTCCTCCGCTATGGCTAAAAGGCCAGTATAACGCGGCTAGCGCGCTGACGGTATGTTCTGGCGTTGCGGCTTTGCCAACGATGGCAAAGGGTTGCTGGATCGCTTCGCTGCTGGCAGCTACTGGTCCTAATTTTTTACAGTCCTGAATGCAAAATAGGCACCGCTATGACGTATACAGATCTGTTTGAAAACGACGATATGAAGTTGATTAATCTGCTCCCATGGGATGGGGCGGCTTATTACCACGGCAAAATCCTGGATACAGTCACAGCGGCTATGTATTTAGATAAATGCATAAGCGAATTAAGCTGGGAGCATGATCGCACGTTTATTTACGGCAAAGAGATTGTTACAAAGAGGAAAATAGCCTGGTATGCAGACAAGCCGATTTCCTATACCTACTCCGGCTACACAAAAATGGCGTTAGTGTGGCCGGACTTTTTGCGTGATCTTAAACAGGTTGTGGAGAGCCACTGCAAAGAGGGCTTTAATTCGTGCCTGGGTAATTATTACAGCTCCGGTGAGGAAGGCATGAGCTGGCACAGTGATGCCGAAAAAGACCTTGTTGAAAATGGGGCAATCGGGGCGTTGACCCTAGGCGGCGAAAGGAAATTCTCGTTTAAACATAAACAAACAGGGGAGAGTGTGTCGCTTACTCTAGAGCACGGCAGTCTGTTGATTATGAAAGGTACTACACAGCAAAACTGGCTACATAGCCTGCCTAAAACCAAAAAAAGTATCGAGCCGCGGGTGAGCCTAACGTTTAGGCAAATGCGCTTTTGAGCTAATCCGAGTAGTTATTAACGCAAGCCACCCCTGGGCGGGGCGGCTATTGAAACGTCATGCGACGCGTGTCTGCTCCGTCGTTTTCTCAGTGACTTTGGGGAAGCGACGCCAGTGGCGCGGGTGAGCAAACAAGCGCTGCCCACGGCGTAGCGCCAAGTGTTCAAAGTCAGTGTGGCGCACGGTAGCCAGCCACGGCTGGGCCAGCCAGTCGGCTTCTAGCTCCACGCGTACTTCGGCACCTACCGGGGAGATCGCTGTGATGGTAACCGGCAAGTGGCTCTCTGAGGTGGGCTGCTCGGTTAAGCGTACTTCATGCGGGCGCAGCAACAGCTCTTCATGACCATCGGGCAGATCAACGTGCCAATAGGCATCGCCGCAGGTCAATACGCCGTTACTCACTTTGCCTTCCAGGTGGTTGACATCGCCTAAAAATTCAAACACAAAGCGATTTGCTGGCGTGCGGTAGAGCTCGTCGGGGGTGTCGATCTGCTCTATACGGCCATTGCTCATTACCACGACGCGGTCGGAAAGCTCCAGTGCCTCTTCCTGATCGTGAGTTACAAAGACGCTGGTGAAATTGAGCTCATCATGCAGATGACGCAGCCAGCGGCGAAGCTCCTGGCGTACTTTGGCATCAAGGGCACCAAACGGTTCGTCCAAGAGCAATACTTCAGGCTCCACCGCTAAGGCGCGGGCCAACGACACGCGCTGCTGCTGGCCGCCCGAAAGCTGGGCAGGGTAGCGGTTGGCAAGATGCTCCAGCTTGACCATTTCAAGCAGCCTGAACACCCGTGCACGAATCTCACCGCTGCTGGGGCGGCGTTTGCGCGAGAGCACGGTCAAGCCAAACGCCACGTTATCGTAAACGCTCATATGGCGGAACAGCGCATAGTGCTGGAAGACAAAGCCAATCCGCCGGTCGCGAACATGTACATTGGTCACGTCGCGGTCGCCAAACAGAATTTTACCCGGTTGGGTGGTACGGTCGGCATTTTCCAATCCGGCGATAATCCGCAGCAGGGTGGTTTTGCCTGAACCCGAAGGGCCGAGCAGGCCGACCAGCTCACCTTCATGAATATCCAGATTGATGGGCTCTAATGCCTGGGTATTGCCGAAGTGCTTAGCGATGTTGTGTAAGCGAATGCTCATGCAAATGCCTCCCGGCGCGCTGCGCGCCATTCCAGCCCGGCCTTCGCGGCGAGCGTCAATAGGGCAATGAATGCGAGTAAGGCCGCGCAGGCAAAAGCCCCTACGGCGTTGTAATCCTGATAAAGCTGCTCAAGGTGCAGTGGCAGTGTATTGGTCTGGCCGCGAATGGCACCTGAGACCACCGAAACGGCACCGAATTCGCCGACTGCACGAGCATTGGTGAGGATGACGCCATACAGTAGTGCCCAGCGAATGTTGGGTAGCGTGACGCGACGAAATGTCGTCCAACCGGAAGCGCCAAGCGTCACGGCCGCTTCTTCTTCACGCGAGCCTTGAGCCTGCATCAGCGGAATCAATTCCCGGGCCACGAAAGGGCAGGTCACAAAAATAGTCACCATCAGAATACCCGGCCAGGCAAACATCAACTGAATATCGTGGCCATCCAGCCACGTGCCGATCCAGCCGTTGCGCCCATACAGCAGCAAGTAAATCAGACCTGCCACCACAGGTGAGACCGCAAAGGGAATATCGATCAGGGTCTGTAAAATGCGTCGCCCGGGAAAGCTGAAGCGTGTTACCAGCCACGCCAGCGCTACACCAAACACCAAGCACACCGGGATAGTGAGTAGCGCTATCATCAGCGTTAAGCCAATCGCATGCAGCGTGAAGGTATTACTTACATTGGTCCAGAAGACCATGACGCCCTGAGAAAATGCCTGAGCAAAAATAGCGACCAATGGTAGCAACAAAAAAAGTGCTGACAGCACTAGGGCGGCACCTATCAGCAGACGCCGGATAACCGGTGCATCACCAATTCGACGCATTACCCCTTACCTCCATGCAGGCGGCGTACAAAACGTCCCTGCCAAATATTGATAGCCAGTAGCAGCGCCAGCGATACGAACAGCACGACCGAGGCAATCGCCGATGCGCCCGCATAGTCGTATTCTTGCAGTTTGACGAAGATCATCAGCGCGGTGATCTCGGTTTCATAAGGCATATTGCCAGCGATAAAAATGATCGCGCCGAACTCGCCTAGTGAGCGCACAAACGCAAGCCCGGTCCCGGTCACCAAGGCAGGCCAGATATGCGGCAAGATCACACGACGAAAGGCGACACCGTCAGTTGCCCCTAGTGACATGGCGGCTTCATCAACTTCGGCGGGCAAGTCTTCCAACACTGGTTGAACGGTGCGCACTACAAACGGAATACTGGTAAAGGCCATGGCTAGTGCAATGCCCACCCAGGTATAGGCGACCTGAAAACCAAGCGGTTCAAGCAGTTGGCCCATCCAGCCGCTGCTGGCGTAAAGCGTTGCCAAGGTAATGCCTGCCACCGCGGTGGGCAACGCAAAGGGCAGATCCATCAAGGCATCCAGTAAGCGCTTGCCAGGGAACTCGTAGCGCACCAGCACCCAGGCCAATAACAGGCCAAAGATGGCATTGATAATGGCCGCGACGGCTGCCGCGCCAATGGTCACCATATAGCTTGCGACCACACGACCTTCAGTGATAATCGCCCAGTATTCGGCGAAGCTAAGCCCCGCTAACTGGCCGAACAGGCCGGTAATCGGTAAGAGCAGCACCAGCGAAATAAACAGCACGCTGATACCCATAGAAAGGCCAAAACCCGGCAGCACGCGTGTGCTGCCGGTTCGCCAAGTGGCAAGTTGACTCATAGTTCAGGCTGGCTCATAGGTGAATATTAGCGGCGCTGTAACTGGTCGAGAAGGCCGCCGCTGCCGAAGTGAGTTTCCATTGCTTCATCCCAGCTACCAAACACGTCGTCTACCTCGAGTAATTCGGTCTCCGGGAACTCGTCGGCAAACTCTTCGACCACGGCTTCGTTATGCACCCGGTAGTTGAAGCCCGCGAGTAGGCGCTGAGTCTCTTCGGTGTAGAGGTACTCAAGATAGCTCTGGGCCAAGTCGCTGTTGCCGTTGCGCTCAGCGTTTTCGCCGACAACAGCAACGGGGAATTCGGCTAGGATACTGACAGGCGGCACGATCACTTCGTAATCGTCGCTGCCGTACTCGCTACGAATATTGTTAACTTCAGACTCGAAGCTAATCAGTACATCGCCAATTTCTCGCTCAATAAAGCTGGTCGTCGCGCCACGGCCGCCGGTATCAAATACCGCCACATTGGCTAAAAAGGTGCTCATGAACTCTTCGATTTGCTCTTCATCGCCATCAAATTCGTTCTCGGCAAAGCCCCAAGCGGCTAAATAGGTGTAGCGGCCATTACCCGAGGTTTTCGGGTTAGGGAAGACCACTTCTACGTCTTCTTGGACTAGATCGTCCCAGCTTTCGATGCCTTTGGGGTTGCCTTTACGCACCAGGAAAGCGGTAGTGGAGTAGTAGGGCGAAGCATTGTTCTCAAATGCGTCTTGCCAATCTTCTGCTACCAGCCCGGCATCCGCGAGTACTTGCACGTCGGTCACCTGGTTAAAGGTCACTACATCGGCACGTAGGCCCTGCAAGATGGCGCGTGCTTGTGCAGAAGAGCCGCCGTGAGACTGGCTAATGGCAATTTCTTCACCGTGCTCTTCCTGCCACCACGCTTGAAACTCAGGGTTGATCGCGGCAAACAGCTCGCGAGCGATATCGTAGGACGAATTGAGCAGCTCCCGCTCCTGGGCAACGGCGGAACCGCTGACCGTAACGCCCATGGCAATGGCTATCAGGCTGCGGCGGAAAATTGTCGGCAATGTCATCGTTAACTCCTTAAATTAGTAAGCGCATAGGATCGCCAAAAAGTAGTGTCGCAATAGCCGCAAGGTTAAAGCTATCAATGTGGAATTACAATCATGTTTTATATTCTATTTAAGAATATGCCTGTGATGACTATGCTCAGCCGCTCTTAGGCCGCAGATACGTGGTTCTAGTAAGCGGCTCTGATAAGATAGATGTTTGGCTTTGCTCTTTAGCCTGTGCTCGCAGGCATAGGGGTCGCTACTCTCGTCTACTGTTTACTCTTCAGGAATGGAATATGACCGCTGCGCATGATTTTCTCATTGCCCCCTCTATTTTATCAGCTGATTTTGCCCGGTTGGGTGAAGAGGTGGATAACGTGCTGGCTGCAGGCGCCGATGTGGTGCACTTCGATGTAATGGATAATCACTATGTGCCTAACCTCACGATTGGCCCCATGGTGTGCAAAGCGCTGCGTAAGCACGGCGTAACGGCGCCCATTGATGTGCATTTGATGGTCAAGCCGGTCGACCGCATGATCAGCGACTTTATCGAGGCAGGCGCCAGCTACATCACCTTTC
The DNA here is from genome assembly GCF_037070215.1 of Vreelandella arctica. Lineage (NCBI taxonomy): Bacteria > Pseudomonadati > Pseudomonadota > Gammaproteobacteria > Oceanospirillales > Halomonadaceae > Vreelandella > Vreelandella arctica. The sequence goes on from NZ_JBANSN010000013.1 coordinate 49,892, forward strand.
ACCCTGAAGCCTCTGAGCACGTTGACCGTTCGCTGCAGTTGATCCGCGATGGTGGCTGTAAGGCTGGTTTAGTGTTTAATCCCGCGACGCCGCTCTCTTATCTTGACTACGTGATGGATAAAGTCGATATGGTACTGCTGATGAGCGTTAACCCAGGCTTTGGTGGCCAGTCATTTATTCCTGGTACGCTAAACAAGTTGCGCGAGGCACGGGCGCGCATTGATGCATCACACTATGATATCCGCTTGGAAATCGACGGCGGAGTAAAAGTGGACAACATCGCCGAGATTGCCGCCGCTGGCGCCGATACCTTTGTAGCAGGCTCCGCTATTTTCAGTGCCCACCAAGCCAGCGACCCGCACGGTTACGACACAGTACTCAAACAACTGCGGGCGGCGCTAGCGACGGCTTAATACTGCGTTTCAAGCGAAAATTAACGGGGTGTTTGTTTAGTGTAATTTCATGCGCGGTTTTAAATACTTATTAAGTTTATCCACCAGCCATGACAGCCCCGTTTTTGTCGCCCCATGAATTGAGAGCTGATGCGTACGATATAACGAAGCATACGCTTTGCGTGCCAGCCAGCCTTCCAAAAACAGACCTTTGGAGGCTCCGCTACGCATCAAATTACCCACTGCATCGTAGCGCGCCAGTGAGACCAGTGAGCCATGATCACGGTAGCGAAAATCCTGTAATGGCTTATCTTCCAGTTGGTTAACCAGGTTTTTGGCTAATAACTTGGCTTGTTGATGCGCCGCTTGAGCGCGAGGCGGCACGGTACCCTCGTCTCCCATCGGGCAACTGGCGCAGTCGCCAAGCGCGAATATTCGTTCATCGTCGACACTTTGCAGGCTACGTTTCACTTCGATCTGATTTTTCTTGTTAGTCGTCAGGCCAAGTTCGGTTAGAAATGGCGGCGCTTTAATACCCGCTGCCCACACATTAATATCCGTCTTTATCTCCTCACCGTTGTCGGTAATCAGCCGATGCGCTTGTGCTTCCTTGATCGCCGTATCGGTATGAACGGTGACGCCCATTTTCTCAAGCTCTGTTTTAACGGTCTGGCTGACCCGGTCAGAAAGCCCAGGCAGCAAGCGTGGCGCAGCCTCTAGCAAGTGTACGCTAATGTGCTGATGATCTATCGCCGTTACGCCATAGGCATTGAGCATACGTGAGGCATCAAATAGCTCGGCGGCAAGCTCTACCCCTGTTGCGCCGCCGCCCACAATGCCAATAGTCAACTGGGTATGCTGGCGCAGGGTGGGGTCGGTATAGCGCAGGAAGGTATTGATCATATCGCGCTGAAACGCTTTGGCCTGCTGGGGCGAATCAATAAAGTGGCAGTGCTCGGCGACGCCGGGCGTGCCGAAGTCATTGGAAACACTACCCAACGCCATCACTAAGTAGTCATAGGTTAACTCGCGGGCAGGCAGTACCTCAGCGCCATCTTCGTCTTTAACGGGGGCTAAACGTAGGACTTGCTGCTGGCGATCCACACCCGTCAGTGAACCTCGCTGATAACGGTAGAAGTGAGCAGACGAATGTCCGCGATAATCCACCTCGTCCATACTGGAATTAAGCACGCCGGTCGCCAGTTCATGGAGCAAAGGCTTCCAAACGTGGGTGGTGTTACGATCCAACAACACAATCTCTGCGCGTTTACGCTTGCCTAATGTATGCCCTAGCCGCGTAGCGAGGGCTAGCCCACCCGCGCCACCGCCGACAATCACAATCCTGGGTATGGCCATCATTATCTCCTTGGCTAAGTTAGCTCCAGCATAGAAGCTTCTTACGCTTCTGACTAATGCGAACGTTTACCTTGAACAGGTAAGATAGTTTTCTAAACACGATGAGGCAGAGGGCAATGACGGTGCATTCCATACGATTGACAGAACGATATTCAGGACTACATTCAGCACTGCAGGGTAAGCGGCTGATTGCGTTCGACTTGGATGGCACGTTGATTGATTCGGTACCTGATCTTGCCGCCGCGGTGGCGCATGCTCTAAAGGCGCTTGATCTACGCCAGCCAAGCGAAGCAGAGGTGCGCGATTGGGTCGGTAATGGGGCGCCGGTATTAGTCGAAAGAGCCCTAACCTGGGCGTTACAGACACCGCCCACGCCCGCACTCCAGCAGCGCGGCTATGATACTTTTATGGATTACTATGGCGCCGCGCCCCATGTTCTCACAACGCTCTATTCGGGCGTTCAACAAGCGCTTCAGGGGCTGCACCAGCAAGGAATGACACTGGTGCTAATTACCAATAAGCCTGAGCGTTTTATTGAGCCGCTCTTACAGCACTTTGAACTGCTGGACTATTTTGCGCTCTGGGTGGGTGGTGATTCACTGGCTGAAAAAAAGCCTCATCCACTGCCGCTGCTGCATGCTGCCCGCATGTGCCAGATTCCAGCCGATGAATGTGTGATGGTGGGCGATTCCCGGCATGATATTGCTGCTGGTAAAGCGGCAGGCTTTACTACCGTAGCGTTACCGTACGGCTACAACCACGGCGAGCCAATCGAAGAGAGTCACCCTGACCTAGTGCTCTCTTCGTTAACAGAATTGCTGGCAACTACTTCCCAGACGACAAAGGCGATTGAGTAATGACAAAGGGCTGATTACTCGGCCGTTGCGCCGCCTAAAGCGGTATGCAGTACCTCTGCGTTATGACGCAGCATGGCCGAATAGTTGGCAGCTGGGCCATCTGTGCTACTCAGTGAATCGACATACAACGGCCCCGCGAGTGGAATTGAAGTCTCCCGAGCTAAAGCATCCATATGAATACTGGGTGTCGTGCTTTCAAAAAAGAGTGCCGAGAGACGTTTTGCAGCAAGTTGCTCGCTCATTTTGGCCATTGCCTGGGCACTGCCTTGGGTCTCATGATTAACGCCCCATATTCCCTGGGCTTGAAATGAGAAAGCACGTGCGAAATAACCAAAGCTTGCTTCACTAGTGATTAGTGTGCGGTTGGTTTGAGGGATACCATCGAGCCGCTCTTTCACCTCTGAGCTCAGAGTAGTCAGCGCTTTGCGAGCTTCTTCGGCGCGCGCATAAAACACATCTGCCTGCTTGGGCAGGTGCTCGGCCAGCGTGGCGGCAATCACATCAATGTAAGCGGCGGCGCCGGCGGGGTCCATCCACATGTGCGGATCTGGTTCGCCTTTATATTGCCCGGTCGAGATCATCAGCGGCGCGTAGTCGGCCTTTTTCGCCACTTCCACGAGGGTTAACTGATCGTCTGACATCGCTTCAATATGACGAATCCAAGGCTCTAAGCCCAACCCGTTATAAAAGACGATATGGGTCTCTTCTAACGCAAGCACATTGGGGGGTGTTAACTCCCAGCGGTGAACGTCTTCACCCACAGGAACAATGACATTGACGCTGACCGCGTCTCCTGCCACCCGTTTGACCAACTCCTCCATGACTGAAAACGAGGCAATAACGCGTAGCGTTGTGTTGGCATAGGCTGGCGCAGTGCTGATCAATGCGACAAATAAGAGCGTACACATCCAGGTAACCCGCTTTGTCATCTTACGCTCCTAACTTAATTGTAAACTAACGTAAATGTCGGTAGATAATAAAGACTGCGGTGGTTCGTTGCTAGTACCAATCTTCGGGCAGGTCGAGCGAGGTAAGGTATAAGGTTGGATTTCCTCTAAAGGAAAGTGCCACTATGCTTAATAGTCTTACACTCCTAAGCATAGCGTGCCTGATGACTGAACGAACGGTTTCTTCTGTGCGCCGCTGGTGAGTCCCATTTATGGGGCGGTTCGTAAGCTCGCTGGGGGAGCTTCTGATCATTACTGCCCGGCGCGGCACTTAACCCCTGCAACGCAGCGCCCGGTTGCGGTATCATCAAGTCATTAGTGGTTTCATCTGTGATCTGAATGACGCAACGGAGTAAGTGGGGCAATGGCGCAAGCTCAGTCGGGGCAGAAACTGTCAGCGCAGAATCAGCCAGCGCGTAAAGTGGTGATGATAGACAATTACGACAGTTTCACGTTTAACATCGTCCAGTACCTGGGCGAGCTGGGCGCGAAAGTAATCACTTACCTTAATGACGACATCACCATTGAGCAGATTGAAGCGCTGGCGCCGACGCACTTGGTGGTGTCGCCCGGGCCCTGTACGCCTAACGAGGCAGGTATCTCCATGGCCGCCATCGAACATTTTGCTGGCAAGCTACCTATTTTAGGTGTCTGCCTGGGCCATCAGGCGATTGGGCAGGTCTTTGGTGGCAAGGTCGTGCGCGCCCCACAGGTCATGCATGGCAAAACCTCTGCTGTACTACACGCGAACCAAGGTGTATTTGAAGGGTTGGATAACCCTGTTGAGGTGACCCGCTATCACTCTCTGGTCGTCGATAAAGCGAGCCTGCCTGACTGTTTGGAAGTCACTGCCTGGACAGGCGATGACGACGTTACTCCCGGCTTAGTCATGGGGTTTCGTCACCGCGAGCTAGATATTGAAGGGGTGCAGTTTCACCCCGAGTCGATTCTTACCCGCCAAGGCCATGAGCTATTGGCCAATTTTTTAAAACGCGGCTGATGGCCGGTTTCACACGCTTTTTTAGGGGCCCCTCTGCTCATGCAAATGCGAGACGCAATTAATGCGGTGATGCGCCGCGAAGACCTTTCTTTCGATGCCATGCACGCCTTGATGCGCCAAATCATGACCGGCGATGCTAGTGATGCGCAAATCGGTGGCCTGCTGGTGGGCCTTGCCATGAAGGGCGAAAGCGCCGTTGAAATCAGCGCTGCTGCCCAGGTCATGCGCGAGCTGATGAAACGCGTTGAGCTGCATGCTGAAAACGTTGTCGATATTGTCGGCACCGGTGGCGATGGCGCGAACCTGTTCAATGTTTCCACCGCTGCCAGTTTTGTTGCCGCTGCCGCTGGCGCACACGTGGCCAAGCACGGTAACCGCAGCGTTTCGTCGTCATCCGGTAGTGCAGACTTATTTGATGTGGCGGGTATCTACCTGGATCTTAAGCCTGATCAGGTGGCGCGCTGTATTGAGCAGGTGGGCGTTGGCTTTATGTTTGCCCCTAATCATCACCCGGCCATGCGCTATGCCATTGGGCCCCGCCGTGAAATGGGCGTGCGCACGCTGTTTAATATTCTGGGCCCACTGACCAACCCGGCTGGTGCTCCCAACCAGGTACTTGGCGTTTATGCGCCGGAGCTGGTACCGCTAATGGCAGAAGTGCTGAAAACCTTGGGTAGCCGCCACGTGATGGTGGTCCATTCAGACGATGGTTTGGATGAAATCTCCCTGGCAGGCCCCACCTTAGTCGCCGAGCTTAAGGAGGGTGAGATTACCCAGTACACCATTACGCCCGAAGAGCTGGGCATTGAGCGCCAGAGCTTGGCAACACTGAAAGCCAATAGCGCCGAAGATAGCCTGCGCTTAGTCAAGGCCGCGCTTTCCGGTGAAGGCGCCGCCGCCGATATGGTCGCGCTAAACGCTGGCGCCGCACTTTATTGTTCGGGCGTGGCGGATACCTTAAAAGAGGGGGTGATGGTGGCCCAGGACGCGCAAGCCTCCAAGCTGCCGCTCGAAAAACTCAAAGAGCTTTCGCACTTTACCAGCGTTTTTAAGCAGTAGGTTCTTAAACAAGATAAGTTTTAAAAAAAGAGATCAACATGACTCAACAGGCAACGCCAACTATTTTAACGCGCATTCTGGCTCGCAAAGATCAAGAAGTGGCTGAGCGTCGTCAAGCGGTTTCAGAATCAGACCTGCTCGCGCTAGGAGAGAAGCAGAGCGCCCCGCGTGGCTTTATTGAAGCGCTTAATACACGCATCGCAACGGGTGATCCGGCGATTATCGCCGAGGTGAAAAAAGCCTCTCCCTCGAAAGGCGTTATTCGTGAAGAGTTTCACCCGTCCGATATCGCCAAAAGCTATGCGCAAGGGGGCGCTGCCTGTCTATCGGTGCTCACCGATGCCGACTTCTTCCAGGGCCACGAAGACTACCTGATTGCCGCGCGGGATGTGTGTACGCTACCGGTGATTCGTAAAGACTTTATCACCCACGGTTATCAGGTCAGTGAAGCGCGAGCTATTGGTGCCGATTGCATCCTATTGATTGTCGCCGCCTTGGATGACTCACAGCTGCGTGATCTACACCAGCAGGCCAATCAACTGGGAATGGATGTGTTGGTAGAGGTGCACGATGCAGACGAGCTGGAGCGCGCCTTGGCGCTGGAGCTAAAGTTAGTGGGTATCAACAACCGCAATTTGCACACCTTTGACACCAGCCTCAATACCACGCTGGATCTGCTGCCGCGCATTCCTGAAGGCGTCACGGTGATTACCGAATCGGGTATTCATACCCGCGATGACGTTGAGCTGATGCGTGACCACAACGTTAACGGGTTCCTGGTTGGCGAAGCCTTTATGCGCGAAAGCGATCCGGGTTTGGCGCTGAAAAGGCTCTTTTTCTGATTGCTGAACTCAAGCAGCACCAAGCCTGACTACCGGAACCTCATCACTGCTGCTTCAGGGCTTTCAATAGGGCTTGAAGTGGGTGAGGTAGTTTTTGTGCCGAATAGCGCTTCACCTGGCTGCGGCAGGAGTAGCCGGTGGCCAGTAGCTTGCCTGTGTTTTCTTCGGCTTCCACCTGGGGCTGCCAAGACTGGGCGTAGATCGTTTTTGATGTAGCGGCGTTGCGGGTTTCGTGGCCGTAAGTGCCTGACATACCGCAGCAGCCGGTGGCCATCAGCTCAAGCTCTAACCCAAACGCCGAGAACACTTGCTGCCATGCTTTAGGGCTGCCCGGCGCGTTGGTTTTCTCGGTGCAGTGGGCGAGCAGCTTAAAGCCGGGGTCGGTTAGCTTTAGCGGGGTGGGCGCTAGCGTATTGATGCGGGTCGCCAGCCACTCTTGCAGCATCAGCACCTCCGGCACGGCTTCATGGCCTAACGCTTTGACGTACTCCTGGCGATAGGTGAGCGTCATCGCCGGGTCGATGCCCACCAGGGGAATATCAAAGCGGGCCAAGGTGCGTAGCCGCTCGGCCTGCTTGGCGGCGGTGCGCTCGAAGGCGCCCAGGAAGCCCTGTACCTGGAGGGGTTTGCCGTTAGCCGAATAAGGCATCACAAACACACGTAGATTGAAGCGCGAGAGTAGCTCCACCACGTCCATCACCAGCTTGGCTTCAAAGTGGGTGGTGAAGGCGTCCTGCACAAGTATCACGCTGTTGGCGCGCTGCTGTTCGGTTAACAGGGCCAGCGAGAGCGGTGTTGCCTCGGCGACGCCCCAGGCCTTCAACTGCTTTTTAACACTGGCCCGCGAGAGCGCCGGGGAATCGCTCATGCCCAGCGTGCGGCGCATTAGTTGCTTTACCCAACGTTGGCCAATTACCGCGTTATACAGCGGCGCCGCCTTGGCCAGGGTGGGCAGCATAAACTCGGTGCCACCAATCACATAGTCGCGCAGCGGGCGCAGGTAACGGCCGTGGTAGACCTCTAAAAACTGCGAACGGAACTGGGGCACGTTGACCTTGACGGGGCACTGCCCGGCGCAGGACTTACACGCCAAACAGCCCGCCATGGCGTCATAAACTTCGTGGGAGTAGTCGTGGTGCTGCTTGCGGCTTAGCGTATTCGCCACCCGTAGTGGAAAGCTTTTAATAAACCCCCAGCTGCCCTCGGCTTTTTTCTTCCGCGACTCCTCAACAACGTCGATCCCTGCTTGGGTCTGCAGGCGCAGCCATTCGCGGATCAGGCTGGCGCGGCCTTTGGGAGAGTGGCGGCGATCCCGCGTTGCCTTCCAGGAAGGGCACATGGGGTCATCAAGGTCGTAGTTGTAGCAGGCGCCGTTACCGTTGCAGTACACCGCGGCGTCGTAGGCCTGCCAGGCGTGCTCGTCGATGGTGCGGTCAAACTGGCCGCGCATGGGCACGCCATCGACCGTCAGCAGATCAGGGTCGCTATCCTTCGCGATTAGCTCACCGCTTTCGGCGGGCGAAGCGATTTTGCCAGGGTTGAGTTGGTTATAGGGGTCAAAGGCCGCTTTTACCCGCTGAAGACTGGGATAGAGCTCGCCAAAGAATTTAGGCGCGTACTCAGAGCGCACGCCTTTACCGTGTTCGCCCCACAGCAGGCCACCATATTTTTGGGTAAGCGCGGCGACTTCATCGGACACTGCGCGAATCAGTTTTTCCTGCTCGGGATCCTTCATATCAATGGCGGGGCGCACATGGAGTACGCCAGCGTCTACATGGCCAAACATCCCGTAGGAGAGCCCTCTGGCATCCAGCGCGGCACGAAATTCGGCAATAAAGTCCGCCAAGTGCTCCGGCGGTACGGCGGTATCTTCCACAAACGGAATCGGCCGTTTCTCGCCCTGCACGTTGCCGAGCAAACCGACCGAGCGTTTGCGCATACCGTAGACTTTCTGGATCTGCTCGCGCCCTTCGGCCAGGGTGTAGCCCAGTCGCTCTACGGTGGTGTCTTGGCTTAGATGGTTGGTGAAAGCGCGCACTCGTTCGGCGAGGGGGGCTTCATGGTCGTCATTAAATTCGATCAGGTTAATGCCGCGAATTGCCGTGTTAGCGGTTGCCGGGAAGAACTCCGCTACGCTGTCCCAGACGAAGTCTTCCATGGCCAGTTGCAGTACTGTGTCGTCGATGGTCTCTATGGAAGTCGGGCGCAGCGCCTGCGGCTGGTTTTGTGAAGAGCTAGCCGCCATGAGCGCTTTGGCATCCCGCAGTGCGTCCATAAAACTGGTGTAGCGCACATTAACCAGTGTTGAGTGCTTGGGGATTGGCAGCACGTTCAACACCGCTTCGTTCAAAAAGCCCAGCGAACCTTCCGAACCGCACAGCAGGCTATTGAGGTTTAGTTGCCCTTCATCATTGCGCAGGTGGGCCAAGTCATAGCCGGTCAGGCAGCGGTTGAGCGGCGGGAACTTGGCTGCAATCAAGTCCCGCTGCTGGTCGACAATGGCGGCGGCGGTGGAATGTACGCGGCCCAGAATGCCTTCCTGCTGGCATTCAGCCTGCTCTTCGTCACGTGTTAACGCACGGCTGTGCAGGTGCTTTCCACCGATCAGAATAGTATCGAGTTCCAAAACATGGTCGCGGGTTTTACCATATTCGCAGCTGCCCTGGCCGCTGGCATCAGTGGAGATCATGCCGCCGATGGTGGCGCGGTTAGAGGTCGAAAGCTCCGGGGCGAAAAACAGCCCGTGGGGTTTGAGCGCAGCGTTGAGCTGGTCTTTCACCACCCCGGCCTGTACACGCACTCGACGGTTTTCAGTGTCGATCTCGATGATCTTGTTCATGTGGCGTGATACGTCCACCACGATGCCGTCGGTAAGTGACTGGCCGTTGGTGCCGGTGCCGCCGCCACGTGGGGTCAACACAATGCCCCGGTGGGAGGTTTGCGCGGCTAGTCGGGTCAGGCGTTCAAGGTCTTCGGCATGCTTGGGGTAGACCGCCGCCTGGGGCAGGCGCTGGTAAATCGAGTTATCTGTCGCCAGCACCGTGCGGTTGGCATAGTCGGGGGCAATTTCGCCTTCAAATCCGCGAGTTTTGAGGGCTTGAAGAAAACGTAAATACGAATTTCCCAAGCGTTCAAACGGGGCGGTACGGGTATCCAAGGATGCAATCATAGTTGAGCAAGCCGTCAGTGCCGGGGGCGCAAAAAAAGAAGATGGCTACTTTACCGCAGCGACTGCCCGGCTGCACCTTACGGTAACACCTTACTCAACACCCAGGGCTTCTTTTACCAGCGCTGATGAGGCGTCTGACATCGGCAGTGCTAGCGCCAGTTCGTGGGCACGGGGTGACATTTTGCGCCAGGTCATCTGCACAATACGCACCATGTGGTCGTGCTCGATCTTGCGCGAGAAATCAGCAAAGTAGTTCTCTAGAAACACCAGGCAGGCGCAATCTTCCAGCGCTTGTACGTCTGGGTCGCGGCCTAAGCCTTTCTTGCCAATCATCTTCGCGGCTCGGGCGGCGTCTTGGTCCGCATAGCCTGCGTCGCGCATAAGTTGAGCGGTAGTATCGCCAGCACGAATTCCCTGATCGCGCCGCCAGGTTAAATAACCCACACGCCCTTCGGGGTACTCATCGCGCGGCACTAACCAGCGCTGCAAGTGCTGGGCGCGAACGGCCAGGCGCAGCACTTCATCTGGGGCATCGTGAACGCGGTCTAACCAGCCACTCATACGCTGGGCGTAGGCCAGCTCCTGGGGCATGGAGGTGCCATCGGCAAGCGTCGTGGAGCGCGGATCCTCGGCATGCAAAGCATCAATGGCGGCAAGCGTTTGATCAAAGGCAGTAGACATAGTTGCGTTGCTCGGCTTTGAGTGAATAAGGGCTAGGTTGCCGAGAAATCGCATGAATCACAACTGCAGCGTGACACTGCCCATAGCTCCCCGCCGCGCTTTTGCCTACAATAGTCGCCTTTCTGCACGTGCGTTGGCGCGTTGCTCTTATTGATTTCAGGCCAAGGGACAGGATTCATGCTCGATCCGAAACTGCTGCGCGGTGATCTTGACACGGTTGCTCAACAACTGGCCCGCCGGGGCTTTGTGCTTGATAAAGCGGGACTGCAGGCGCTGGAGTCGCGTCGCCGTGAGCTGCAAACGCAAACCGAGCAGCTGCAAAACGAGCGCAACATGCGTTCCAAAGCGATTGGTAAAGCCAAGGCTAACGGTGAAGATATTCAGCCGCTGCTGGATGAAGTCAGCGATTTGGGCGATCGCTTGGATAAAGCCAAGCGTGAGCTGGCCGAGGTGCAGGAGGAGTGGGACGACGCCATCAGCGGTATTCCCAACCTGCCCCATGAAAGCGTGCCGGAAGGCAAAAGCGAGAACGATAATGTTGAGCTGCACCGCTGGGGCACGCCGCGGGAGTTTGATTTCACGGTACTCGATCACGTCGATCTGGGTAAAAAATCGGGTTATCTCGATTTTGAGTTGGCAGCTAAGATTACTGGCGCTCGCTTTGCGGTAATGCGCGGGCCGATTGCACGCCTGCACCGGGCGCTGGCGCAGTTTATGCTGGACACCCAAACCGAACAGCACGGCTACGAAGAGTGCTACGTGCCCTATATGGTGAATCGCGAATCGCTCATGGGGACTGGCCAGTTACCGAAGTTTGGCGAAGATCTGTTCAAGCTGGACGATGAGCGCGAGTACCACCTGATTCCCACCTCGGAAGTACCGCTGACTAACTTCGTGCGCGATGAAATTGTCGAGCAGGCGGCATTGCCGATGAAGCTTACCGCGCATACACCGTGTTTCCGCTCTGAAGCAGGCTCACACGGCCGTGATACCCGCGGCATGATCCGTCAGCATCAGTTCGATAAGGTCGAGATGGTGCAGATCGTCGAACCGGAGAAGAGCTATGAGGCGTTGGACGAGATGCGTGGTCATGCGGAGGCAATCCTTCAGGCGCTGGATCTGCCGTATCGTGTGGTGACGCTGTGTACTGGGGATATGGGCTTTGGGGCGACTAAAACCTACGACTTAGAAGTGTGGTTGCCCAGTCAGGAAACGTACCGGGAGATTTCTTCGGTTTCCAACTGCGAGGATTTTCAGGCGCGGCGTATGCAGGCGCGTTATCGCCACCCGGATACCAAAAAGCCACAGTTGCTGCATACCTTGAATGGTTCTGGACTAGCGGTGGGGCGTTGCCTGCTGGCAGTGCTTGAAAACCACCAGCAGGCGGATGGGTCGGTGACTATTCCTGAGCCGCTACGTCGCTACCTGGGCGGCCTGGAGCATTTGGTCCTTTAAGCGCCCACACAACGTTAACGCCAGCATCAATACGAATGGTGCCAGGGCTGTAATCACTGGTGGCAGCGGATTGGCTGGCACCAGCGGCATCGCTCTCCGCCCGCATCGACATCATCTGCGGTTGGAAGATAGGTGATTGCGTTTCTTCAATGCGCTTCACATGGCCCAGTTCGGCATCCAGGCTATCGGCCATCAAGTTTGCCTTGTGCTGCGCTTTTTCTAGCGCTTTGACCAATGCTTCATCGGTGGCGGCATCACGGTCCTGTAGGTCGAATTGCACGCCGTCCAGCGAGTTAACGCCCGCTGCAATCAGTGCGTCTAACACTTCGCTTAACTGATCAAGGTCGGTAAGTTCGACGGTGATAGGGCGCTCCAGTCGTGTGCGCTGGAGTGTTTCATGTTCGCCGTCTTCGTTGCGCGGTCCTTGAATATGCTCTGGATAGACGTTAAGCGATCCAGCGTTGATGGCGTTGCGTTCAAGACCGGTGGCTTCCATTTTTTCGATTAATTCGCTGGCGCGGCTCTCTAAACGCTCGCGTGCATCACTAAGTGCGCTACTATCGCTCCCTTCCAAGGTGGAAAGGGCTGGCGTGTTTTCCCATAAGCGCGCGTTGAGGGTGGCCTTGTTGGGTTCTACCTCAACCCAAGACTGTGCTTGAACGTGCAGGCTGGGGGGCGCTTGGTGTGCCGGTGCCGCGTGAGCAAAAGGCGCACTTAGGAGTGCTAATAAGGTACCACCTAGCAGGCCGTAACCTAGAAGTTGAGAGCGTAGTCCTGAAGAACCTGACCTTTGAGAACCTAGTGTTTGAGAACCAGCGTTTTGAAGACTGAGTGGAATTGCTTTCATAAATGGCTTCCTAAGTAAGAGGGCAGCAGTGAGTGGACAGCCGCGCCGCCAAGTTAAATCATCGTTTTAAAAGCTGTTTCAAGAAGTTAGGGCAGACACAACTTGGAAGGGTAGTAGAAAAGAAAGTTCAGCAAGGAAGAGTGGACGCACAACAGTTGCTTATTGTTTGCACGGTTTGTGCACTATGATCAAAGCAGCCATTATGTACCAATAACAGGCTAGGGAAAGATTATGTCGAACGTGTCTGATGAGGATTACCGAAGTATTCCGCTCAATGCCACCTTGGCGCTTGCCGCGTTGGTAGTGATTATTGCTGGAATGAAAGTTGGTGCTGATTTACTGGTGCCGTTGCTACTGGCGATATTTATCGCGGTGGTGTGTACCTCGCCGGTGCAGTGGCTGCACCGCTGTGGTCTGAGCATGCGAATGTCGGCCTTTCTGACCTTAATGGTATTGCTGGCGTTTATATCGCTCATTGGTCTGCTAGTGGTTAATAGCTTTAGCACTTTTTTGACGGCGCTGCCGGAAATTGAGTCTCGGCTATATGAACAGTATTGGAACTTGCTTAATGCGCTCTCTTCACGCGGATTAGCAATCAACCCTGACCAGATCAACTCCCTCTTTGAAGGCGAGGATGAAGGCTCCTGGATGCCAGCGCTACTGAGCCAGCTTGGCAATCTCTTCATGCAGAGCATTATTGTTGGGCTGCTGGTCATCTTCATGCTGTTTGAGACGCTCAACGTGCGCGACAAAATATCTCGAGCACTGGAAAATCCCGCGCCCAGTTTGAAGCGTTTCAGTGAGTTCAGCTTAACGCTAAAGCGCTACCTTGCAGTTAAGACGGTAATTAGCCTTGCCACGGGTGCGCTGGTTTGGCTCTCTTGCTTGATTGTTGGTGTTGAATTTCCACTGCTGTGGGGGGTGTTAGCCTTTGCGCTAAACTTCATTCCTAATATTGGTTCTGCTCTGGCCGCCATACCGCCGGTGCTGTTACTACTGGTTGCCCAAGATGGCGGCGCGTTTCAGGCGATGCTGTTGGCATCGGCCTATCTGGTCATCAACTTTGTGCTTGGCAACCTAATTGAGCCACGGGTAATGGGGCAGGCGTTAGGGCTCTCCACTTTTGTGGCGTTTTTATCGTTGGTCGTGTGGGGCTGGATCTTTGGTGCGGCGGGGATGTTACTTTCGGTGGTGCTGACAATGACACTTAAAATCGCGCTTGATAGCCACCCACAAACACGCTGGATCGCTCGGCTGCTAGGGCCTGGGAGGCGGCGTATAAAGGATAGTAGGGCGAGTGACGCAAGCTTGCCGCCGTGGAAGCGCTGAAGTTGAGGTAAAGAGTAGTGATAACACTACCGCCGACAGCGTCGGCGGTAATTGTACGTACTAAATTGCACGTACTAAACGGCTGTCATCAGGCGTTCTGTTCGATGAACTGCGTCAGTTGTGATTTGGATTGCGCGCCAACCAGTGAGGCGACTTTGGTGCCTGCTTTAAACAGCATCACGGTAGGTACACCGCGTACGCCTTGCTCGGCAGCAATTTCAGGTGCATCGTCAACATTGACACTAACGACTTTCAGGCTGTCCTGACGCTCTGCAGCTACTTCATCAACGACCGGGGCCATGACTTTGCACGGGCCACACCAGGGCGCCCAGAACTTCATTAGCACAGGCTGTTCAGCGTTGAGGACTTCTTGCTCAAAATTGGCGTTGGTGACATCAACATTATTAGCCATTTGCTTCTCCCGTTTGCGTTGCTCTTACTGTTTCGTTGCCTCAAATGGAGCAACGGTCATTACGCGATCAATTGGCGCTCGTTCACCGCGCCTCATCTCTATCACGATAAGCGTGGTCAGATGTTAGCGGGCGCGGAGGTTGCTGGCAAATTTCCCGTGTGGTGATTTATCTGAATAGCAGAAATTAATGGATGCTGGTAGGAAGATTTTTTATAATATAAAAGTATTATCCATTGGTTTTTTATTCTATCTAGTGCTGTAAAGTGCCGCACCAGCGCCGCTTTCCATCAAACGCATCGTAGTAGCTGCGCAAGGATGTGTTTCAAAGCGCATCCTACATAGATCTGTTTAGAGAATAAATAAGGTGAGGATATGAAGCTACAACAGCTACGCTATATCTGGGAAGTCAATCGACATAACCTGAACGTCTCAGCCACGGCGCAAAGTCTATTTACCTCACAACCGGGGATCTCCAAACAAATTCGTTTATTGGAAGACGAGCTTGGCGTTGAGATTTTTGCCCGCAGCGGCAAGCACCTAACGCGAGTAACGCCTGCTGGCCAATCGATTATTGAACTGGCCGGGCAAGTGCTGCGCCTGACCGATAATATCAAGCAGGTTGCCCAGGAGCATAGCGACGAGCGTCGTGGCAGCCTGTCGATTGCAACCACACACACTCAAGCTCGTTACGCGCTACCACCGATCATTAGCGAATTCACGCTGAAATACCCTGATGTAGCCCTGCATATGCAGCAGGGGACGCCCAAACAGATTGCACAGATGGTTAGCGAAGGGCAGGCAGACTTTGCTATCGCCACCGAGTCACTGGAGCTGTTTACCGATTTGGTACTGCTGCCATGCTATCGCTGGAACCGCTGCGTACTGGTGCCTAAGGGGCACCCTTTAGCGACTCATGATGGCCCGTTGACCCTTGAGGCGCTTGGCGAGCATCCGTTGGTGACTTATGTGTTTGGGTTTACTGGTCGTTCTCAGTTAGATGATGCCTTTAAAGCGAAGGGGTTAACGCCTAACGTAGTGCTCACGGCAGCCGATGCCGATGTGATAAAAACCTACGTGCGCCTGGGAATGGGCGTGGGTATCGTGGCGCATATGGCCGTGGATGAGGCGCTTGACGATGACTTGGTAGCACTGGATGCAAGCCATCTGTTTGCCAGCTCCACGACCAAGATTGGTATTCGTCGTGGCACTTTTATGCGCGGCTATATGTATGACTTTTTAGAGCGCTTCGCGCCTCACTTAACCCGTGACCGTGTGGATGAAGCGCTAACAGCAGGCCCACGCCATGAACAGTCGCTGTTTGATGACTTAGACCTGCCCGAGTATTGATTATTGACGAGTATCAGTGCTGTAAATGCAGCCCGCATTCGCGCTTCTCTTCCACCTTTGTGGGGTCAAAGTAGTCGAAGTTGTTGGGTAGGTTATGCGCCTGTAGGTACTGATACATATCTTTAGCGCTCCACTGTAGCAGCGGGGCCACTTTTAACAGGCCGTCGCTGTTGCGGCTAACCGCCTGCATTTTGGCGCGTTCGGGGGTGTCTTCAGCGCGTAGCGCGGTAAACCATACGTCAGGCTGCATTTCACGCAACGCACGCTCGAAAGGTTCGAGTTTCACTTCCTGAGTAAAGGCTGCATGGCGCGGGTCGTCAATGCCCGGCATGGGGCCGTCCAGCGCTTCGCGGTGGGCGCGAGTACGACGGGGCACAAAGCTGACGATATTGAGGTTGAGCTGTTTTATCACCTCGTCGGCGAATTGATAGGTCGCCTCGGTGTTGTAACCGCTGTCCATCCAAACAATTGGTATATCCGGGCGTACCTGGCTGACCATGTGCAGAATCACCGCCTCAAAAGGGCGAAAGTTAGTGGTGCAGATAGGCCGCGCGCCCTGGGCTAATGCCCACTCAACCAAACCCTGCGGGTTGTTAGCAAATTCGTTATTGATCGCTTCAAGCTCTGAGGACATGCTGCCTCCTGTTCGGGTGTAGAGTTATGGTGACTAGGCTATCAAACCCGACCCCTGACGCCCCAATACCGTTTAGTTAGGCTTTTATATTCCTTTTAGATATAGAAATTTAATTGCTTATTCCAGGGCGCCAATTAGGTGGCGAATCTTATCCAGTGTTTCGGTGTACTCTTCGTCCGCTTGTGAGTCTGCCACTAAGCCGCCGCCGCCCCATACATGCAATCTTCCCGCCTCGGCAACCATCGTGCGAATGGCGATGGAGGTATCCATACTGCCGCGTACATCGACATAACCTAAGCTGCCGCAATAGACGCTGCGCTGGCAGGGCTCTAATTCATCAATAATCTGCATGGCGCGAACCTTGGGTGCGCCGGTAATCGAGCCGCCGGGAAAAGCGGCTTCAAGAAGTGACAGTGGGGTATAGCTATCGGCCAGCGTTCCCTGCACGACGCTAACCAGGTGGTGCACGTTGGGGTAGCTCTCCAAGCGGCACAGCTGCGGCACGCGAATGGAGCCAGGCTTACACACGCGGCCTAAGTCATTGCGCAACAGGTCAACGATCATCACATTTTCAGCGCGGTCTTTAGTGCTGCTCAATAGCTGTTCCGCTAACGCCTGATCTTCTTCTGGCGTTGCGCCCCGCGGACGGGTGCCTTTGATGGGCCGCGTTTCGACTTCTCTATTGCGGCATTGGATAAAACGCTCCGGCGAAAGTGAGAGAACGGCTTTATCTCCCCAGGCCATGAAGCCCGAAAAAGGCGTGGGCGTTGCCTGACGCAATCGCAGGTACGCTTGCCACTCATCCCCCTCATAGTCGGCATAAAAACGCTGCGCTAAATTGATCTGGTAGCAATCTCCCGCCCGTATATAGCGCTGCACGGCGTTAAAACCCGAGACGTACTGGTCATGGCTAAGCTCGGCCTGAAAGGCATTATTAAGTGCAAATGTGCCTGGCTGGTCTGGTGACGTGGCAAGCCAGGTTTTTACCTGGTCACGACGTTCCGGCGTGGCAATTAACCATGCCTGCTGGGCCACGTGATCTAGCGTAATACACCAATCGTAAAGTCCTAGGCGGGCTTGTGGTAGTGCGACCGGGCTCGTTTGACCGCTAGGTATTGATAAGGTTTTACGTCCTAAATCGTAGCCCCAATAGCCAATCAAACCGCCAAGAAAAGGGAGTTCACTGAGCTCATTAGGAATATCTAACTGATCCAATAGCCACTGCTGCAGCGCAAACGCATCGTTGGCTAGGTGTGGTGGAGGGCTGAACTGATGAGATGAGAGGCTCGGGTTGCCGTCGCTCGTCACTTCCAGCGTAGCCAGGGGGTCGCTGCTGATAATATCAAAGCGACCATTGGCAATCGGGCGACCACTATCGAGCAGCACCGCGCCGGGTCTGGCGCGCAGGCGGGCGAATACACCCAAGGGGTCGGGTGAATAGGGCAGGGAAGTCATCGACAACGCCTTGATCATTAAACAAACGCCTCGCCAGTAAAGGGCGAGCCATTTTAGAGGGGCGTAGGCAATGACACCAGTGTTAGACGCCTGTCGCATTTAACGCTATGCAACCGCAACCCACCACTCGTTACCTAACAATAACTGCTTGATTGTTGACAGAGCTGATCTGATTTTCCCTATCAGTACAACGAAAGGCGTACAAAATCGGCTATCTAGGCTAGTTGACGGTTCAAATGACACGCGCTAGAGTTTGTTTACTTTTCAATTGTCGACAATTAATCATGGCAACACTCGCTTCTAACTCGTCTACTGCCGCCAACGCTTCCTCAGCAACAGCAGGTTCTGAGGCAACCGCCTCGGAAATGGCTGTACCCGAAGTACGCACGCTCGCAGAGCGGGTATTTCATCAATTGCAGGATGCCATCGTGCGCGGCGAACTCGCCCCTGGAAGCAAGATCACTGAACCGGGGCTTTCCAAGACCTATGGTATTTCACGCGGGCCGCTGCGCGAAGCGATGCGTCGCCTGGAAGCACACCGCCTGATTGAGCGAGTTCCTCATGTAGGCGCGCGCGTGGTTCAACTCTCAATGAAAGAGCTTCTAGAGCTGTTTGACCTGCGTGAAGCTCTGGAAAGTATGGCGGCGCGCCTGGCGGCGGAGCATATGTCGCCGGAAGAGGTGCAAGGTTTGCGGGATGTACTGGCGCTGCATGAAGGACAAGCCGACCTGAAACGCGGCGAAGCTTACTACCAGCGCGAAGGCGATCTCGATTTTCACTACTGCATTGTTCAGGGCAGCCATAACAAAATGCTGATGAACCTGTTGTGCGACGATCTCTACTATCTCGTGCGCCTTTATCGCACCCAATTCAGTGCCAGTGGCACGCGACCGCAGCGGGCTTTCGTGGAGCACCATCGCATTGTGGATGCCATTGAAGCCGGGGACGCCGAGTTGGCCGAGCTGTTGATGCGCCGTCATGTCAGCGCCTCCCGCGCCAATGTGGCGGATCGCTATGCAGCTTCTCTCGAACAGTCAGCGTCCAAATCGTAACGCTCTCAATTATACAGCTAAAACATAACTAAAAAATTAACAACAGGAGAAACTCCTCATGTCCCAGATGACTCCCGGCGCCCGTTTTCGGGCCGCGCTAGAAGCGAATCGTCCGCTACCGATACTCGGCACCATCAATGCCTATACAGCACTGATGGCTGAAAAAGTCGGTCACCAGGCTATCTACCTTTCCGGTGGCGGTGTCGCCAATGCATCGTTCGGCCTGCCGGATCTGGGCATGACGACCATGAATGATGTGGTGGAAGATGCTCACCGTATCTGCGGCGCGACCGAGCTGCCGCTGCTGGTGGATATCGATACCGGCTGGGGCGGTGCTTTCAATATCGCCCGCACCGTGAAAGAGATGCAGCGTGCTGGTGTCGCCGCGGTGCACATGGAAGATCAGGTCGCGCAAAAACGCTGCGGCCATCGCCCCAATAAGGCAATTGTCACTCAGCAGGAGATGGTCGACCGTATCAAAGCCGCCGCCGATGCCAAGATCGACTCCGAATTCTATTTGATTGCCCGTACCGATGCGTTTCAAAAAGAGGGTCTCGATGCGGCCATTGAGCGCGCTAATGCCTGCGTTGAAGCCGGGGCGGATGCTATTTTCGCCGAAGCCGTTCACACACTGGATGATTACAAAGCTTTCTGTGAAAGGGTCAACGCGCCGATTTTGGCCAACATCACCGAGTTCGGTGCTACCCCGCTATTTACTCAAGCGGAGCTTGGCGACGTTGGATGCCGCATGGTGCTTTACCCGCTCTCCGCGTTCCGCGCTATGAATGCCGCGGCACTGCAGGTCTATCAAAGCATCTTCGACAACGGCCATCAAAAAGACGTTGTGCCAATGATGCAGACGCGCGATGAACTCTACGATTTTCTGAACTACCACGACTTTGAACAAAAGCTCGATGCACTGTTTGCCGAACAGGGCGACGACCAGTAAGTCAAACGCCAGTTAACGTTCGATCATATTTGAAAGACACAATTTAAAATAAAAGCAGTAACAGGAGACTCACCATGGCTGATAAACCCGTGACAGGTGCAGGATTGCGTGGCCAGAGCGCCGGTACCACCGCGCTGTGTACGGTAGGCAAAACCGGCTCAGGCCTGACCTACCGTGGATTTGATATCAAAGAGCTCGCCGAAAAAGCCAAGTTTGAAGAGGTTGCTTACCTGCTGCTAAAAGGCAAGCTGCCCAACCAGGGTGAATTAGATCACTACATCAGTAAGCTCAAAAACCTGCGCGGTTTGCCCGATGCGTTGAAAACGGTGCTTGAGCAGATTCCTAAAGATGCTCACCCGATGGATGTGATGCGCACCGGCACCTCAATGCTGGGCAATCTAGAAACCGAGGAGAACTTTGATCAGCAGCAGGACGTGGCCGACCGCCTGCTAGCGGTGCTGCCCTCGATTATTTGCTACTGGTATCGCTTCTCTCATGACGGTGTACGCATTGATACTGAAACGGATGATGACTCGGTAGGCGGTCACTTCCTCCATATGCTGCGCGGCGAACCTGCTTCTGAACTGCATGCCCGGGTCATGAACGTCTCGCTGATTCTTTACGCCGAGCACGAATTCAATGCCTCTACCTTCACAGCACGAGTTTGTGCCTCAACGCTTTCCGATATGCACTCCTGCGTGACCGGTGCGATTGGTTCGTTGCGCGGCCCGCTACATGGCGGCGCCAACGAAGCGGCCATGGCGATGATCGAGAATTGGCAGTCGCCGGAAGAGGCGGAAAGCAAGATCATGGGCATGTTGGAGCGCAAGGACAAGATCATGGGCTTTGGTCATGCGATCTACCGCGAGTCCGATCCGCGCAACGCGATTATCAAGCACTGGTCCAAGAAGCTCTCCGACGACGTAGGTGACAAAGTGCTTTACCCGGTTTCCGAGCGGGTCGAAGCGGTAATGTGGCGCGAGAAAAAGCTGTTCTGTAACGCGGACTTCTTCCACGCCAGCGCATACCACTTTATGGATATACCCACCAAACTGTTCACGCCGATTTTTGTCTGTTCGCGGCTGACTGGCTGGGCGGCACACGTATTTGAGCAGCGCGCCAATAATCGCATCATCCGCCCCAGTGCCGATTACACCGGCCCCGAGAAGAGCGAGTGGGTGCCGATAGAAGCGCGAGACTGACCTGCGTGATGCCCGGTGGCTTGGCTACCGGGCTTTTTTCAGCCCCTTCTTGTGAGTCTGCCTGTTATGAATACCCAATACCGTAAACCCCTGCCTGGCACAGCGCTTGAATTTTTTGATGCTCGCGAGGCGGTGGAAGATATCCAGCCCGGTGCCTATGCTCAGCTGCCCTATACCTCGCGTGTGCTGGCCGAGCAGTTGGTGCGCCGCTGTGATCCAGCACTGCTCACTGATGCGCTGAAACAGCTGATCGAGCGCAAGAGTGACCTGGATTTTCCTTGGTACCCGGCGCGTGTCGTCTGCCACGATATCCTCGGCCAAACCGCACTGGTCGATTTGGCCGGGCTGCGTGACGCCATCGCCGAAAAGGGCGGCGATCCCGCCAAGGTTAATCCGGTGGTGCCCACCCAACTGATTGTCGATCACTCATTGGCGGTGGAGCACGCAGGCTCAGAAGAGGGCGCCTTTGAGAAAAACCGTGCCATTGAAGATCGTCGCAACGATGACCGTTTCCATTTTATCAACTGGACCAAGACGGCATTCGAGAACGTCGATGTGATTCCCCCCGGCAACGGCATTATGCACCAGATCAATCTGGAGAAGATGTCACCGGTGGTGCAGAACCGCGACGGCATTGCCTATCCCGATACCTGTGTGGGGACCGATAGCCACACGCCGATGGTGGACGCACTCGGCGTTATCTCAGTAGGCGTGGGTGGCCTGGAAGCCGAAAGCGTGATGTTAGGCCGCGCTTCCATGATGCGCTTACCGGATATCGTCGGCGTAGAGCTGACCGGCAAGCTGCAACCAGGGATAACTGGCACCGATATGGTGCTGGCGATTACCGAGTTCCTGCGTAAAGAGCGCGTCGTCGGGGCGTATCTGGAATTTTACGGCGAAGGTGCCGATGCGCTCACCGTGGGTGATCGCGCCACGATTTCGAATATGACCCCCGAATACGGCGCGACTGCGGCGATGTTCTACATCGATGGTCAAACCATCGATTACCTGAAAATTACCGGCCGTGAAGATGAGCAGGTGGCGCTGGTGGAAACCTATGCCAAACACACCGGCCTATGGGCGGACAGTTTGACCGAGGTTGATTACGAGCGGGTGCTGACCTTTGATCTTTCATCGGTACACCGCACTCTGGCAGGGCCGTCCAATCCTCATGCACACTTGCCCACTTCAGAGCTGGCACAGCGCGGTATTGCGGTAGGGCTTGAGGCA
The DNA here is from genome assembly GCF_037070215.1 of Vreelandella arctica. Taxonomy (NCBI): domain Bacteria; kingdom Pseudomonadati; phylum Pseudomonadota; class Gammaproteobacteria; order Oceanospirillales; family Halomonadaceae; genus Vreelandella; species Vreelandella arctica. The sequence goes on from NZ_JBANSN010000013.1 coordinate 72,107, forward strand.
GCGCGGGAAGAGGAGAAGGCGGGCAGAATGCCGGATGGCGCGGTGATCATCGCCGCCATTACCAGCTGCACCAACACGTCCAACCCGCGCAACATGGTCGCCGCCGGGCTGATCGCCCGTAACGCCAACCGGCTAGGGTTGCTGCGTAAACCCTGGGTGAAGTCGTCGCTGGCGCCGGGCTCGAAAACCGTCAAGATGTACCTGGAAGAAGCTGGGTTGATGAGCGAGCTGGAAAATCTCGGCTTTGGGGTGGTGGCTTACGCCTGCACCACCTGTAACGGCATGTCTGGCGCGCTGGAACCAAAAATCCAGCAGGAGATTATCGAGCGCGATCTCTACGCAACCGCCGTACTTTCCGGTAATCGTAACTTCGATGGCCGTATTCATCCCCATGCCCAGCAGGCGTTTTTGGCCTCACCGCCGCTGGTGGTCGCCTACGCCATTGCGGGCACGATTCGCTTTGATATCGAAAAAGATGCCCTGGGCGTGGATCAGGCGGGCAACCCCGTCACGTTAAAGGATATCTGGCCAGCGGATGAAGAGATCGACGCGATCGTTAAGTCATCGGTGAAGCCGGAGCAGTTCCGCCAGACCTATATTCCCATGTTCGATTTGGACAAGAGCGCCCGCGCTCAGGTCAGCCCCCTATATGACTGGCGCCCCCAGAGTACATATATCCGTCGCCCGCCTTACTGGGAAGGTAATATGGCTAAAGAGCGCACCCTGAAAGGCATGCGCCCACTGGCAATCCTGCCGGACAATATCACGACCGACCATCTCTCTCCCTCCAACGCGATACAGCTCAACAGCGCGGCGGGTGAGTACCTGGCCAAAATGGGCGTGCCGGAAGAAGACTTTAACTCCTACGCGACGCACCGCGGCGATCACCTCACCGCCCAGCGCGCTACTTTCGCCAACCCTAAGCTGTTTAACGAAATGGTGCGCGATGCCGATGGCAAGGTAAAACAGGGTTCGCTGGCGCGGGTAGAGCCCGAAGGCGAAGTGACCCGAATGTGGGAAGCGATTGAAACCTATATGGCGCGTAAGCAGCCGCTGATCATTATTGCCGGTGCGGATTACGGTCAGGGATCGTCGCGGGATTGGGCGGCCAAAGGTGTGGCCCTGGCAGGTGTGGAAGCGATTGCCGCTGAAGGCTTTGAGCGTATTCACCGCACCAACCTGATCGGTATGGGCGTGATGCCGTTGGAGTTTGAACCGGGCACTACGCGCATGACACTCGGTCTGGATGGCACCGAAACCTTCGATGTCGAAGGCGCCGTTTCGCCAGGGGCAATGCTCACGCTGGTAATCCACCGCCAACGCGGAGACAGCGAGCGCGTCGCGATGAAGTGCCGTTTGGATACCGCCGAGGAGGTGTCAATTTACACCGCTGGTGGCGTACTGCAGCGCTTCGCCCAGGATTTCCTCGAATCGACGGCAGCTTAAAACCGTATCTGGCCAAGAGAGCCCGGTGTCTTTAGCTTTTCGAACCTAGCTTTTCGAATCAGGCTTAGAGCACCGGGTTATTTTTAGGAGTGGTAATAATGAGCGAGTCAGTTCAAAACAAACATGTGCCGCAGATAAAGATCCCGGCCACCTATATGCGCGGCGGCACCAGTAAAGGCGTATTTTTTAAGCTCAATGATCTACCCGAAGCGGCCCAGCAGCCGGGCGTAGCGCGGGATCAGTTGCTACTGCGCGTCATCGGCAGCCCCGACCCTTACGAAAAACAGATTGATGGCATGGGCGGGGCGACCTCAAGTACCAGCAAGACGGTGATTCTGTCGAAAAGTAAGTCAGCCGAACACGATGTAGATTACCTGTTTGGCCAGGTCTCTATCGATAAGCCCTATGTTGATTGGAGCGGCAACTGCGGCAACCTATCGGCGGCGGTTGGCCCCTTTGCGATAGCCAACGGCCTAGTTGATGCATCACGCATTCCGGAAAATGGTGTCGTCGAGGTAAGAATCTGGCAGGTCAATATTCAGAAAACCATCGTTTCCCAGGTACCTGTTGTGAATGGTCAAGTGCAGGAGACAGGCGATTTTGAGCTGGATGGGGTGACATTTCCCGCGGCTGAAATTCCAGTAGCTTTTAAGGATCCGGCGGACGGCGAGGGAGCAATCTTCCCCACTGGCAACCTAATCGATGAACTGGACGTCCCGGGCGTGGGAATGCTGAAAGCCACCCTGATCAATGCCGGTATACCCACGATATTCATTAATGCCGACGATATTGGCTACGTGGGTACCGAGCTTCAGGATGTCATCAATGGCGACGGTAAAGCGCTTGCGATGTTTGAAGCCATTCGTGCCCATGGCGCATTACGAATGGGGCTGATAAGCGACATCAGTGAGGCCGCTAACCGTCAGCACACACCCAAAGTGGCGTTTGTGGGCCCGCCAGTGGATTACCTCTCTTCGAGCGGTAAGAGTGTGAATGCTAGTGATATCGATCTGGTGGTGCGAGCGCTCTCGATGGGCAAGTTGCATCACGCCATGATGGGCACGGCCGCCGTCGCCATTGCCGCTGCAGCTGCCATTGAAGGCACGCTGGTGAATCTGGCAGCAGGAGGTGGCGGTCAACGTAACGCGGTCACTTTTGGACACCCTTCCGGCAGCTTGCGTGTTGGCGCTGAAGCAAACTTGGTCGAGGGGCGGTGGCATATCGAGCAGGCGGTGATGAGCCGTAGTGCCCGGGTATTGATGGAAGGAGTGGTGAGAATTCCTGGGGACAGCTTTTAGGGCGCGTTTCTTGAGCCATACTGAGTAATAGGTGATTCAACAGTAGGAGAGAGCGCTATGTCTACCAGACCATCTGCCACATCCGAAGCCAATGAGCGGCCCGATTACGATCCCGAGCTGCAGGCCATTGCCGATTATGTCCTGAACTATCAGGTGGGTTCCCAAGAGGCGCTGGAGACTGCGCGTTACTGCCTGATGGATACGCTTGGCTGTGGGCTCTTGGCACTACGCTTTCCGGAGTGTACCAAGCACCTTGGGCCGATAGTTGAAGGCACGGTGGTGCCGTTTGGAGCGCGAGTCCCAGGCACAACGCTGCGTCTTGATCCAGTCAAAGCGGCATGGGATATCGGCTGTATCATCCGCTGGCTGGACTATAACGATACCTGGCTTGCCGCCGAGTGGGGCCACCCCTCCGATAATCTTGGTGCCATTCTGGCGGTAGCCGATCACCTCTCTCAGCGGCGAGTTGCTCAAGGTGAAGCACCGCTTGTGATGCGTGATGTGCTTGAAGCAATGGTTATGGCCCATGAAATACAGGGTGTACTGGCGCTGGAAAACAGCTTTAATCGGGTTGGACTCGATCACGTGGTGCTAGTAAAGGTGGCGTCTACTGCGGTGGCCGCCAAGTTGTTGGGCGCCAATCGTGAGCAGGTGCTGTCGGCGCTTTCCCATGCGTGGGTCGATGGTCAGAGCCTACGAACTTATCGTCATGCGCCCAACGCAGGTTCGCGGAAAAGCTGGGCCGCGGGGGACGCCACTTCACGGGGCGTGCGCTTAGCGGATATCGCCCTGCGCGGTGAAATGGGTATTCCCAGCGCGCTGTCGGCGCCCCAATGGGGCTTCTACGATGTGCTGTTTAGCCACACCAATAAAGATTTGAGCCTGAAACCAGAAGCGGAGCGACGGCTGCGTTTCCAGCGCGAGTTCGGCAGCTACGTGATGGAGAATATCCTGTTCAAGATCGCTTTTCCTGCTGAGTTTCATGCTCAGACGGCTTGTGAAGCTGCGGTAATCCTTCATCCTCAGGTGAAAGATCGTCTGGCTGACATCGATAAGATCGTGCTGACCACTCATGATTCGGCTATCCGTATCATTTCCAAAACCGGGGCGCTCGCTAACCCAGCGGACCGCGACCACTGCTTGCAGTACATGACCGCGGTGCCGCTTATCTTTGGCGAGCTGACCGCTGATCATTATGAAGATAGTTTTCACGCGGCTCATCCGCTGATTGATGAGCTGCGGGGCAAGATGGTGGTAGAGGAAAACGCGGGATATTCGGCGGATTACCACGACCCAGAGAAACGCTCGATCGCTAACGCGGTGCAGGTCTTTTTTAAGGATGGTAGAGCGACAGATAAAGCCGTGGTGGAGTATCCATTAGGCCACCGGCGTCGGCGTGAAGAGGGTATGCCACTGTTAGTTGATAAGTTTAAGCGACATTTGGCGATGCGATTTCCAGCAAGTCGTTGCCAAAAAATTGTTGATGTATGCAGTCACCGGTCAACGCTTGAAGCATTACCGGTACACAAATTTATGGATGAATGGGTGATATAGCCCTTGGTGCTCAATGCATCTCACTAAAAATACCCGGTGCGCTTAAGCGCTACCGGGTTATGGTTGTTTGCACCGTTAAATTACTCTTCAAACGTTACTTGATCGCGCATGCGATCGACGGTGGCAGGCCCAATGCCACTGACACGTTCAAGGTCTTCAGCGCTTTCAAAGGCACCATTGGTTTCGCGCTCTTCAATAATGGCTTCTGCTCGGCTTGGGCCAATGCCCGGTAATTCGGCCAGCAGTTCAGCATCGGCGGAATTCACATTGATGGGCGCCACCTCTTGTGCCAGCACGCCACTGGAAATTCCCAAGCTAAGGCTAAGCAGAAGTGCGGCTAAGGTTCCTTTAATAGTCATGTTCATCCTCGATAATCCTTTTAATAACATTTGGTGTCATAGATGTGGTGCGCGAAGTTCAGAGGAGGTGATGTTATGCGCCTGAATTGTCGTTTAGCGTTATGAACGCTGCTGCACTATCAACTTAGCTTTTTTTAATGAGTGAATATGTCAGCGATGTACGACAGCGGTTGTAAGTTTTTAGCTATAGCTCTATGGCAAATAGCTTACATCGTGAGGAGGCGAGGAGGGGTGAGAGGCTGGTATAATGACAAAAACTACTTTCGGAGCAACTATATGGCCACTGAATCCCCGATCATTATTGCGCTTGACTACCCTTCGCTAGATGCGGCGCTGTGCATGGCTGATCAGTTAGACCCTGCCCGCTGCCGCGTTAAAGTAGGTAAAGAGTTGTTTACTCGCAGTGGCCCCGCCGTGCTTGAAGCGTTGCATGGACGTGGTTTTGAGGTGTTTTTGGACCTTAAATTTCACGATATACCCAACACGGTTGCCAGCGCCGTGCAGGCAGCGGCGGAGCAGGGTGTTTGGATGGTCAATGTTCATGCCAGTGGCGGTCAGCGGATGATGGAGGCGGCTATGCAGCGTCTGGAGCAACACGGTTTAACCACCTACTTAATTGCGGTTACCGTATTGACCAGCATGCAGGCCGAGGACTTAGCAGATGTTGGTATTAATGCACCGCTGGCTGAGCATGTAGAGCGCTTAGCGCTGCTGGCGAAGCAAAGCGGCTTACACGGTGTTGTCTGTTCGGCTCAAGAGTCCGCTCGAATTAAAACACTTTGTGGTGATTCGTTCTTAAAAGTAACCCCTGGAATTCGCCCTAGTTTTGCAGCGTCTAATGATCAGCAACGGATTATGACGCCTAGCCAAGCTATACAGGCAGGAAGCACGCATTTAGTTATTGGCCGACCCGTTACTCAGGCCGCAGACCCTATGATAGCTCTTGAGGCGATTGAGGCCGAACTAGCGATTGCATAAACGGCGCTGTTTATTCTGTCGCTATTCACCTTCTACGCCGATAACTGGCTTGATAGTCCCCCAGTAGCGGCAACTGGGGCATTGCCACTGGAGCGCATCACTCGCAAATCCACAGTGTCGGCAGCGGTGGCGGGTGCGATTAAGCAAAAGCGCATCGGTGTGGTGTTTTAGTAGCAATAAACGCGTGTCAGGAGAGGATTTTCCGTTTAGCCGCTGGCTCTCAATATACAGGTCAATCAAATAATCCAGCCCGCCCAAGCTTGGCACTGCGCGCAACCGTTCGCCGATCAACTCAATGGCTTTGTCGACGCCGTCGCGCTGATGCACGAGCTGTCCTAGTGCAATAATAATGCTGGTGTAGGGCGCTTGCTCAAGCAGGCGGTAAAGGTGCGCCTCAAACCCCGCTACATCGTTACGACGCAAATAGGCATTTTTAAGAGCAGGCAGCATAGTAGGAATATGGGCTATTTCCTGGCGCGGGATATTATCTAATCGCTCAATAGCGCGCCCATAGTGGCCGTTATCCATCTCCAATTCAGCCAAGAGCAGGGTGGCGCGAACGCAACTTTCATCTAGCTGTAGGGCTTTTTTTAGATGCTTTTTAGCAAGCGCTCGACTGGCTTCGCTGATCTCCTTAATGGCCAGCTCGCACAGCCAATGCGCGGCAGGGCGACGCAGCTTGGGGTGCTGTTTAAACAGCGGTTGAATCACTTCCAATGCTTGGTGCCAGGCTTTTTCACGCTCTAATAAATCCACCAGTAGCTGTTTGGCAGCATAGCGGAGCTCATCGTTGCTGCTGTGCTCCAGCAGTGTGTTAAGAAGACGCTGTGCGCGATCGTGTACCCCCAGCGCCATGAAGTCTCGGGCAAGCTCCAGCTGAACCTGTTCATTGGTATGCTGCGACAGCGCAGGACGCGCTAAGAGGTTTTGGTGAATGCTGACCGCTTTATCCGCCTCGCCACGGGCGCGAAAAAGTTTGCCAAGAGCAATGTGGGTATCCACCGTATCGCTGTTAACGGCTAGCACGTTGATGAACGTGTTGATCGCTTCGTCGGGCTGCTCGTTAAGGAGGTAGTTTAGCCCGACAAAGTAATCTCTCGACAGTGCCTGTGAGGACGCTGAGGGCGGTTGAGAGCGATGTCGACGGCGTCCAGCTTGGTGGTAGCCCAAGCCATAACCGATGGCAATAGCGACCAACAATACGCTTAGCAGCGCGACATCCAGCATTTATGCTAGTTCCTTGAACTCCTGGGTGCGCAAGCTATCTAGCTCTTTGCGTTGCTGCTTATTATGGCGCTGGCTACGGGCCAATGTTGCTTTTAGGCGGACATACACACCTAACATGGCCAGCATGCCCAGTACGACGCCAAGCACCAGTGTCGCCAATAACCAAACAGAGAGCGATACGGCTGGCAGCTCCAGCCAAATAAGGTTCAAGGCAATCGTTTGCTGATTGTTAACGGCAAACAAAATACCTACGAGCACTACGATCAGCAAAATAACGGCCAGAATAAGCCCTTTGATCCAACGCATGTGAGTTTCCTAGTCTGTGACGTTCACGGTAGCGCTATTGTGTACGACTCAAGCGGCGGCGTCATCCCGCAGAAGGTCGGATAACGCAAAAGCCGCCTCTAATAGCCGAGTGCGCGACTAGCGTCTACCTGTTCACGTAGCTCTTTCCCAGGCTTGAAATGCGGCACATATTTGCCTTCAAGATCAACCGCATCGCCTGTTTTTGGGTTACGCCCTACGCGCGGTTCCCGGTAGTGCAAAGAAAAGCTGCCGAAGCCACGGATCTCAACGCGACCACCGCTGGCGAGAGAATCCGTCATATCGTCCAGGATAATACGCACCGCTGTTTCAACATCTTTGGCGGACAATTCCGGCTGACGCATCGCAATTTGTTCGATTAATTCAGATTTAGTCATCGGTTAGCTCCCTGCGAACATTGAAGGCCGTGACGCGCTCTCGGCCTCACTCACATCAAATTCAGCATACTGCTCAATTCAGTATAAAACAATTCAGATAAAACAAGGTTCTAGACTGATTAATAGCATAGGCGAAGGAGGGCGCTGGCGCGACCCCACAGCTTAGGTATACTGGTGCTTCATTTATTTGATCGGAGCGGCTGACGTTGAACGACGACAATTCCCCTGCAGCCATTTTGCGCAAACGGCTTTATTGGCACTCGCGTCGCGGTATGTGGGAGCTAGACCTTCTGCTAATTCCGTTTCTTGAACAGCGTTTTGATCATATTAGCGAAGCGGATCAACTGGCCTATCAGCAGCTAATTGAAGGTGAAGACCAGGACCTGTTTGTCTGGCTAATGCATCGAGAGTGGCCTGAAGAACCTAGCCAGCGGCGTATCGTACAAATGATTGTTGAACATGCTGAAACCACCGATAATTCTGCCTATCGTACCCTCTAGGCAGTGGCGGTTAACGCAGTGCTGTCTGTTGATTGGAATAGCGGGGCTTAGCTACTGGGTTGGGGGCAAACCAGCGGTAGTGGCTGTAGCCGTGGTTGGGGGTGCTCTTGTGTGGCGTGGTTATCAGCGTCAACCGACAGGAGTGCTCTCTTTGATATCAACAGGCTCGCTGTTTTATGGCCGCTGGTTGCCGTGCGAGCAGCGGCCTGCTGAGAACGACCAGCCGCTGAACGCGCTTAACAATAAGGAGTATCAAGTGCGCTGCGACTATTTAGGGCCCTGGTTAATAGGGCTTTATGTTGGTAAGCAGCGGGTTTGGTTATGGCCTGATAGCGCTCCTTCTGAGCAATTGCGCGAAGTACGCAAGTTATTTCATCGCCCCGGCCAATAGTGCCGTGATCTAGCGCCTTTTTTCTAAATCTTGCAAAGTCAGTGTCGAAGCAGCGGCTATCGTCTGCTGCTGTGGCCAATCCGTGGTGTAGTGCAAGCCACGCGACTCATGCCGCTGTTGAGCCGCAAGTACCGTTAGGCGTGCTAACTGCAGGGCTTGATGTAAGCGTTTACCTTCCGGGGCTGCTAATGCGCTTTCTACTTCTTCCAGCGAATTTAACAGTACCTTCAGCTGCTTTTGAGCCGTATTTAGCCCTGTCGCGTTACGCACAATGGAGACATGCTGGCTCATGATGGCCCGCATGCGTTGGCGGATATCGCTAAGCATTACTGTGGGTAAAGTGGCTGTTGCCGGTAAGGCAGGGGGCTGAAATTTCTCTACGGGTGTGAGGTCATCTTGGGCCAGTAGAGCACGAGCACAACTGCGTGCAAACACTAGGCATTCTAACAATGAATTGCTGGCCATCCGGTTGGCACCATGTAGGCCCGTGCAGGCCGTTTCGCCAATGGCATATAGGTTCATGACATGAGTGGCGCCTTGCAGGTTGGTTGCGACACCGCCGCAGCTATAGTGTGCCGCAGGTACTACCGGAATAGCTTGCTGGGTAATATCAATGCCGCGTGAGGCGCAATGGGCCAGAATGGTGGGGAAATGGTGGTGAATTGCCTGCTTACCTAAATGGCGAATATCCAGCCATACATGGCCCCGCGTGCCGCGCTGTATTTCGGCGTCAATAGCACGAGCCACTACATCGCGGGGGGCGAGCTCTGCGCGTTGATCCAGCGCCAGCATAAAGCGCTGCCCATTTTCATTGAGCAAATGGCCGCCTTCACCGCGAACCGCTTCGCTAATTAAGAACGCCGGGCCTTCCGGATCAAAGAGGCAGGTCGGGTGAAACTGCTGAAACTCAAGGTTCATCAAGCAAGCGCCTAGTTCGGCAGCCATCATCATGCCTTCGCCGCTGCTAGGAGCTGGCGTGGTGGTGTGACGGTAAAGACCACTGGCCCCGCCGGTCGCTAATACAGTATGACGCGCAATGAGCGAGTGCCACTGCAGGTTAGCATCGCAGCCATAGGCGCCGCGGCAGGCGCCCTGTTCATCCTGCAGTAATCCCACCACGGTGAGATCGTTGCGCTGGGTAATGTTGGGGTGCTGCGCCACGTTGTTTAACAGTGTATCCACCACGGCGCGGCCGGTGGCATCATCCGCGTGGATAATACGCCGGGCATTGTGGCCGCCTTCACGGGTCAGGTGATAAGGGTAGCGAGCGCTGGGGTCAGTCTCTGGCGTAAAGGGCACGCCATTATCAATCAGCCACTGAATGGCGGCGGGGCCATGGGTAACGGTAAAGCGAACCGCTTTTACATCGCATAGTCCATCGCCAGCAATCAGCGTGTCGCTGATATGCGCTTCGAGATCGTCATCCGGAGAGAGAACCGCTGCTATACCGCCTTGCGCCCAGCGGCTGGCGCCCTGATCATCTTGAGCGGGGCGAACCAGCGTTACTGACATATGGTCAGCAATTTCTAGGGCAAGAGTTAATCCCGCTACGCCGCCGCCAATGATAAGGACATCAGATATTGGCGTGCTCATAGTGCCCGCTCCTTCATCATGCTGACTAAAATCTTGTAAGCCGTTACTGTTGCTAGCTTCGCGTCGTGCTCATTGACAGAAGGCAGGCATCATAGCGTGGTGATACGCGTTTAGCGATATTTAGGCGCTGATAAATGCTTAGTAAGGTGCCGCGGGAAAAGATTGCAGAATAGCGATAGCAGAAGGGGGAGTGATACTAGAAAGGATAAGAATGAAACTAAGAAATGGTGCCCGGAGCCGGACTTGAACCGGCACGGGGTTGCCCCCGAGAGATTTTAAGTCTCTTGCGTCTACCGATTTCGCCATCCGGGCAAAACATCGTAATGCTGTTTTAAAAAAGAGGTCTTTAAAACATCACTACTACACAAAGATGGAGGCTGGAGTCGGAATCGAACCGGCGTACACGGAGTTGCAGTCCGCTGCATAACCACTCTGCCATCCAGCCTCAAAAGTCGTTGAAGCGAGAAAGTAGATTCGACCGGGCTGGCGTTCCAGCTTACGACCTCGTCTTCAATTTCGCTTTGGAGCGGGAAAGGAGATTCGAACTCCCGACCCTCGCCTTGGCAAGGCGATGCTCTACCACTGAGCTATTCCCGCTCGACTCGAGGGCGAATTATACGGATCACCGCCAGCTTGTCAATCAATGAATTGGGGCGTGTTCATTATTTACTTATCAGCAGCTTACATTGAGCGGCTAAGATGTGGCCAGGCGGCTTTCAAGTACTGGATCATGGACCATAACGTGAGAATAGCAGCGGCATAGAGCACCATAATACCTAACAGTGCAAATTCGTGCGCTGGTGGAAGCGCCAGCAAGATTAGCAGTGACACCATTTGTAGTGTTGTTTTCAATTTGCCCACCCAGGACACGGCCACCATGCCACGCTTGCCCATTTCGGCCATCCATTCACGCAGCGCCGAAATGACAATTTCACGACCAATAATCACCAGTGCTGGGAGCGTGAGTACCAGAGTGTCATAGCGCTCTATTAATAGCGCCAGGGCCACGACGACCATAAGTTTGTCGGCCACCGGATCTAGAAAAGCGCCAAATGGCGTTGACTGATTCCAGCGCCGCGCTAAATAGCCATCCAGCCAGTCGGTGACGGACGCTAACGCAAATAGGCTAGCCGCTATAGGCATGCTCCAACTGAAGGGCAGATAAAACAGCACCACTAGCAGCGGAATAAAGGCGATTCTCGCCAGTGTCAGTATGTTGGGTATATTCATCGCAGGGTGCGATCCTTGCCGGAAAATCAGAGGATTCGAAGTGTCTGGCGCTTATTCTATCCCCCTTGGCCGATAGCATCTATGCCAAGAGGCGGTTTATCCATTGAGCGCCCGGTAAATGCTCTCGGCTAGCGAGGCATTAATACCTGGAACGCGGGCGAGTTCATCGCGGCTAGCCTTTTGCACCCCCTGCAGGCCGCCAAAGAAGCGCAGCAGCTCACGCCTGCGCTTGGGGCCGATGCCCGGAATATCCTGAAGTGTCGAAGTACGTCTCGCTTTATCGCGCTGGGCGCGGTGGCCAGCAATGGCAAAACGGTGTGACTCATCGCGAATGTGTTGGATTAAATGCAGGGCCGGTGAGGCCGGATCCAAATCAAGCGGATTGTCCGCTGTTTCCAAAAATAGGCTTTCAAGCCCCGCTTTACGCGTGGTGCCTTTGGCGACGCCCAATAGAATGATATTGGTGATCTCAAGCGTTTTAAACACCTCACGTGCCATGTTGAGCTGCCCTTTGCCACCGTCAACGATCAATATGTCGGGGGCTACCGCTTCACCACTTTTCACCCGTTTAAGGCGCCGTGTGAGCGCTTGTTGCATGGCGGCGTAATCATCACCTGCGGCCACCCCTTCAATGCGGAAATGGCGGTAGTCGCTTTTACGTGGGCCTTGATGATCAAACACCACGCAAGAAGCAACCGTCGCTTCGCCATGGCTGTGACTGATATCAAAGCACTCCAGGCGTTGAGGCGTTTCTTCCAAGCCGAGTGCTTTTTGTAGCGCGGTAAAGCGCTGAGTAAGTTGCGTTTGATTGGCAAGCTGCGATGCCAATTGCTGCTCCGCGTTAGTAATCGCAAGCTGTTGCCACTGGGCACGGTGGCCGCGTACCTGGCTGGTGACGCGGATGCGTTTACCCGCCTGCTGCGTCAACGCTTCGGCAATCAGCTCACTATCGTCGAGTGGGTGGCTGGTAATGACTTCGCTAGGAACGTTATGCGGTTGGCCAAAATAATATTGGCTAACCACTTCAGTGAGCAGTGTCTCTAGCGGGAGATCGAGGTCGTTTTTTGGCGTGTGATGGCGTGCCCCCAGCAGGCGTCCGTCGCGAACGCTGAGAACAGAAACGCCTAGCGCGCCGGGTCGCTGTGCCAGGGCAAAAATATCTGCATCACCACCGCCTGTATCGACAAACTGACGCTGCTGAAGCTGTCGCAGCTGCTGAACTTGATCGCGTAGGCGAGCAGCTTCCTCAAAGTTCAGCGCTTGGCTGGCCGCTTCCATTGCCTCCATCAATTCTTGGGTGACATTTTCGCTTTTGCCTTCCAGGCACATCACCGCATGTTCAACGTCGCGCTGGTAATCCTCGGCGGAGATATAGTCGACGCAAGGAGCACTACAGCGCTGAATTTGATACTGCAAGCAGGGGCGCGAACGGTGCGCGAACACACTGTCTTCGCAGTTCCGAATATGAAATATTTTTTGCATCAGCGCTAGGCTTTCCCGTACCGCACCACTGCTGGGGTAAGGGCCTAAATAGCGACCGTCATCGCTACGTTGACGAGCGCGTTTATACTCAAGTGCCGGGTAAGGGTGGCGGTCGGTGACAAAGACAAAGGGGTAGGACTTATCATCGCGCAACAAAATGTTGTAGGGCGGACGCAGCTGCTTGATCAGCGTCTGTTCGAGCAGCAGGGCTTCAGTTTCAGTCCGCGTCACGGTGACCTGAACGTCGGCGATGCGTCCGACCATGGCCTGGGTTTTGGTATTCAGCTGGCCACGGAAATAGCTGGCAAGGCGCGCTTTTAAGCGCTTTGCTTTGCCCACATAGAGCGTGTTGCTTTGTTCATCAAGCATGCGATAAACACCAGGAGAGGTACTTACCGAGCTTAGAAACTGTTTTGCATCAAAGGTCATATCAGCGTGTCGGTACCCGATAACAGCAGGGAAAATTGAGTTATATCTGGGCGGCGTCAAACCCCTCGACTAACCCGTGGCGGAGCGCTAAATGAGTGAGCTCAACGTCAGTAGCAATCTGTAGTTTATCAAACAGTCGATAGCGATAGGTATTTACTGTTTTAGGGCTTAAGTGCAGGCGATCTGAGATGTCTTGTACGCGTTGGCAGTTAACAATCATCAGGGCAATCTGTAGCTCACGGTGGGAGAGGTGGCTAAACGGATTATCCTCATTGGTAAAGTGTGAAAGGGCTAAGCGTTGCGCAATTTCCTGACTGACATAACGCCGACCATGAAATACTTGGCGTATGGCGTCGGTCATCTCTATTGCGTCTGCGCCTTTGCTTAAAAATCCTGAGGCACCAGCTTCCAGCATGCGACGCAGTACGCTGTCTTCCATGTGCGCGGTCAAGATCAATACCTTGACGTCCTCCATTGTGCGGTGAATGCGGCGTGTCGCTTCCAGCCCGCCGATGCCCGGCATGCGGATATCCATTAGCACAATGTCGGGCTTCAAATGGCGACACTGTGTCACTGCATTTTCACCATCGTCGACCTCGCCCACAATTTTAATGTCACACTCTTCGTTTAGCAGGTGCGCAATGCTGGTTCTTACTAAATGATGATCATCGGCGATAAGTACACTGATCAATGGATAGGCTCCTGCATGGAAACATCGTGGGCTCAGGCGTTGGCCTTGTACGCTACTTTATATTGCTAACTACATATCTTGCTAACGACATATAGAGTGCCACAGCTGGCGACAAAGGAGAATTAGTCATCGCTGGTGGTTCAAAAACTTGACCGAGGTAAATGTTCATCGTAGTATCCGCCTCGCTGTCGAAAAGAGCAGCATGTGGGGCCTTAGCTCAGCTGGGAGAGCGCAACACTGGCAGTGTTGAGGTCAGCGGTTCGATCCCGCTAGGCTCCACCAAAATTAAATATAATCCTGATAATATTTATCAGGATTATAGAAAAAAGCCTCGTTGATTAAACGAGGCTTTTTTTCGTCTTCGGTAAAAATTACTCAGCAACCCTGCCCAGCAGTAAGAACTCGATCAGCGCTTTTTGTGCATGTAGGCGGTTACCGGCTTCCTGCCAAACAACGGCGCGGGGGTCATCAAGCAGCGTCTGGCTGATCTCTTCGCCGCGGTGTGCTGGCAGGCAGTGCAGGAACAGCACCTCTTGATTCGCCTGATCAAGCATCGCTTCGGTTACCTGGAAGCCAGCGAAATCCGCCTCACGTTTGGCCTGTTCTTCTTCTTGGCCCATGGAGGCCCAGACATCGGTGGTGATCAGGTCGGCGTCTTTGACCGCTGCTTGCGGGTCATGCAGCAATGTTATCTGGTCACCAGCGGCCGCCATGATGTCGGCGCGTGGCTCGTAGCCTTTCGGGCAGCATATGCGCAAATGAAAACCGAACTGACGGGCCGCATTGATCCAGGAGTGGCACATGTTATTGCCATCACCAATCCATACTGCCGTGCGTCCCTTTACACTGCCGCGCAGCTCGGTCCAGGTCATTACGTCGGCTAGCAACTGGCAGGGGTGATAGTCATCACTCAGAGCGTTAATAACCGGCACGCTGCTGGCGCTGGCGTAGGCCTCCAGGCCTGCGTGGGAGAAGGTGCGGATCATTACCGCATCGACCATTTCCGACAGTACGCGAGCGGTATCTTCGATCGGCTCGCCGCGGCCTAGTTGGGTGTCGCGAGGGGAGAGAAATAGCGCGTGACCACCAAACTGTGCCATACCCGTTTCGAATGAAACACGCGTACGTGTTGACGATTTTTCAAAGATCATCGCCAGGGTGCGGTTGGGTAAGGGTGTATAAACAGGGCCTTGGGCTTTAAGGTTGGTCTTGATGGTAATGGCGCGCTGGATCAAATAATCCAGCTCATCCGGGGTCAAATCCAACAACGTCAGGAAATGGCGTGTCGCCATAAGAGCTTCTCTCCACGCAAAAACACTATCCTAGCTATGCAGCAGGGGATGCGCAACGCGAACGGCATGCGTAGAATAGCCCCACACGTTAAAGCCGAGCGCTTTACTCAGGTACTTTTTAAACTGCTACGCTCTAGTGCTATGTTTCAAGAACGTAGAGAGTGAGCATCGGCCATCAATAAGCGAGGAAATAGTATGAGCACTACCGCCGAAAACATTCAGCGTCAAATCAGCGAAAACCCGATCCTTATTTTCATGAAAGGGTCGCCACAGTTGCCACAGTGCGGGTTTTCCGCCCAGACCGTGCAAGCCTTGATGAGCTGCGGTGAGCGCTTTGCATTCGTTAATGTTCTGGATAACCCGGACATCCGCGCGGAACTGCCTAAGATTGCTAACTGGCCGACATTTCCTCAGTTATGGGTAGAAGGCGAGCTAGTCGGTGGCTGTGACATCGTGGTGGAAATGCATCAAAACGGTGAGCTGGAAAAACTGGTGAAAGCAGCTGCCGAGCGCGCTGGTGCTGCAGAGGGTGGTGACAACGCTTAAGTGTTGTTGAGCACTCCGCCCTAAGCGGTTGGCGGGCTATGGTGCAACCGCTAGAATGACACATTGTTATGCACCGTGGCACTTACCTTGCGCTGTCTTCAGCGCGAGGTAAGTTAGCCCGCTGAAGGAAGTACAGCTTCATGAGCTATCAGGTTCTGGCCCGCAAGTGGCGACCCCGCACATTCCACGAACTCGTTGGTCAGGCCCATGTTCAACGCGCCTTGGTAAATGCCCTTGACCAGGGGCGTTTACATCATGCGTATCTTTTTACAGGTACCCGTGGGGTGGGTAAAACCACCTTGGCGCGCATACTCGCCAAATGTTTGAATTGCACGGCCAACGGGCGTGGTGATGAAGGCATTACCTCTACCCCCTGTGGGCAGTGCGATAGCTGCCAAGCTATTGATGAAGGACGCTTTGTTGATCTGATTGAGGTCGATGCAGCCTCTCGAACCAAGGTGGAAGATACCCGCGAGCTACTCGATAACGTTCAGTACGCGCCGACCCAAGGGCGCTACAAGGTGTACCTGATTGATGAGGTGCACATGCTCTCCACCAGCAGCTTTAATGCGCTGCTGAAAACGCTGGAAGAGCCGCCCCCTCACGTTAAATTCCTACTAGCGACCACCGATCCGCAAAAGTTGCCGCCGACGGTACTCTCGCGCTGCCTGCAATTTACCCTCAAACATATGCCGCCTGAGCGCGTAGTGGAGCACCTCACTTACGTACTAGGGGAAGAGGGCGTTGCATTTGATGAGAGCGCGTTGTGGCTGCTGGGTAAAGCGGCCGAAGGTTCAATGCGCGATGCCATGAGCCTGACCGACCAAGCCATCGCGTTTGGCCAGGGGGCGGTTCGCCATGCGGATGTGGCTGCCATGCTGGGCACCTTGGATCATCGTCATATTCTTGGGCTAGCAGAAGCCCTGGCCGATGTGGATGTGCAGCGCTTACTGGCCGAAGTGGCTGAGTTGGCAGAACAAGGCCCGGATTTTGCCGCGGTGCTGGATGAGCTTTCCAGCATTCTGCACCGCTTGGCGGTGGCGCAAATGGTGCCGGATGCGGTTGATAATAGTCACGGCGACCGCGATGTTATTCTGCAGCTAGCGAGCCGCTTTACCGCCGAGGATATTCAGCTTTATTACCAAATCGGTATTCAGGGCCGCGGGGATATGGTGCACGCACCGGATCTGCGCAGCGCCCTGGAGATGACACTGCTGCGCATGCTGGCGTTTCGTCCTCAAGGCGTGCCGAAACCGCCACGTACGCCGCTGCCCCTGCGTCGCGAGCCTACGGGCGAGGTGGCGTCAGAAACGAATACTCACGTTCCTGCGCCGGCCACGGTTGCATCAGCGCCAGCGCCCACGCCAGAAACGAAAACAACGCCTGACGTTCAGTCCATTCCAGAAGCGCAGTCCACGCCAGAAGCGCAGTCAGAACCCCAGCCCGAGCCCCCACCTGCTGCTGAAGAGGGGGCGCCGTTACAAGAGCTCCCTCCTTGGATTGTCGAGAATGAAACACCATCGTCAGAGGTTGGCGCGCCTGATCAAGGCCCCGAGTCCGCGGCTATGGTTGAGCCAGCGCCTGTAGCAGAATCAACAACAGCGCCGGAACCGGTTTCATCGCCAGCGCCCGAGTTGACAGCTGATCCTGCTCCTGCGCAGGAGGAACCTGCTTCGGTGGCCCCGGCTGGTATGCTGGACAACGCAAAATGGTTGCAATGCTTTGATGCACTCGGGTTGGGCGGTTTGACGCGAAATCTAGCAGGCAACTGTTTGGTCGAGAGTGATGATGGCACGCTGTTGACCCTTCGCCTGGATCCTAGCCAGGAGGCCATGCGGGCGGAGGTGCACCAAACACGTATTGAACGGGCGCTAAAAGAGCAGGGCATGCCGCGGCGAATAGCGTTTTACGTGGCTGAGTTGTCTAATAGCCTGGAAACACCCCGGCAGCGCGAAGAGCGTCTTAATCAAGAGCGGCATGCCCAGGCGGTTGATCTACTCAATCACGATCCCCATGTACAGAAATTACAGCAGGCGTTTGGGGCAAAGCTGATAGAATCCAGCGTTAAGCCAGCCGATGAAATGCGCTAAGCTGTCTCACATACCATCGCAATATCGACCTATCTTTTAACCACGTTGGAGACTAGACCATGCTTAAAGGTGGAATGGGCAACTTGATGAAACAAGCCCAAGAGATGCAGGAAAAAATGCAGCAAGCCCAGGAAGAAGTCGCCAAAGCCGAAGTGCAGGGCGAGGCGGGTGCCGGTATGGTCAAGGTCACGATGAATGGTCGGCACGACGTGTCAAACGTGACCATTGACCCCAGCGTCATGGAAGAAGACAAAGAGCTTTTGGAAGATTTGTTAGCCGCGGCAGTCAACGATGCGGTGCGTAAATTGGAAGTTAGCTCTAAAGAAAAAATGGAAGAAGCGACCGCTGGCTTGAGCCTTCCGCCCGGCTTTAAGATGCCGTTCTAAGCAATGCGTTTTTCTCCTCTCGTTGAGCAGTTGATGGATGCTTTTCGCGTACTGCCAGGCGTTGGGCCTAAAACGGCCCAGCGCATGGCGATGCACCTGCTTGAGCGTGAACGCCCAGGGGGGCAGCGACTCGCTGCAGTTATTCAACAAGCCATTGAAGAAGTCGGCTATTGTCAACGTTGCCGCACGCTCACTGAAGCCGACATCTGCATGCTGTGCGAAAGCCTACGCCGCGATGATGCGTTGCTGTGTGTGGTGGAGTCACCTGCCGATCAGTTAGCGATTGAAGAGGCCGGAGGCTTTAAAGGCCGCTATTTTGTACTGCACGGTCACCTTTCGCCGTTAGATGGCATTGGCCCAGAATCGATTGGTTTGGATTTGTTAGAAGCACGTGTCGCAGAAGGGCTCGTCGAAGAAGTGGTGTTGGCGACGAACCCTACTATCGAGGGGGAGGCGACAGCTCACTATATTGCCTCACAGTTAGCAGAATATGGCGTCAAACTCTCGCGGCTTGCCTATGGCGTCCCGATGGGCGGTGAGCTGGAGTATGTTGATGGCGGCACCTTGAGTCGCGCGTTTAATGGTCGCCTGCCTTTTGCCAGCGAATAAGCCTATCTAAACGCAAGCGCTTCAGCGCTTGCGCCAACTTGGAAGAATGCTTTTGTCCTCTCTTACTCCCTCTTTTCAATGGCTTGATACTCCAGAGGCGCTTGATGCTGCGTGCGATCAAGTAGCCGATGCTTCTGTGATTGCTCTGGATACCGAGTTTTTCCGAGAGAATACGTTCTTTCCAGTGCCTGCGTTGATTCAGTTCACCGCGGGTGAAGAGGCTTATCTGATTGATCCGGTGGCTGTCCCGTGTACTGATAAATTCCGTGCTCTACTGCAAAACAGGGCGATTAAGTTACTCCACTCCTGTAGCGAGGACCTGGAGGTTTTTCAGCACTGGGCAGGGGTGTTACCCGTACCTTTAATTGATACCCAGGTAGTACAAGGCTTTTTGGGTGAAAATCCAGGAATGGGGTATCAAAAACTGGTCGAATTTTGGGTCGGTGAAACGCTGCCTAAAGAGGAAACACGCTCAAACTGGCTAGTGCGTCCGCTGTCGCCTGCGCAGTGCCATTACGCCGCGCTGGACGTTATCTATTTATTAAAAGTCTGGACGCTACAGGCTGAAAAGCTCACTACGCTAGGCCGTCGCGAGTGGGTGGATGCTGAGTGCGCTAGCTTGATTGAGCAGGCCGGCCGTAGCGTTGATAACGATCAACAGTGGTATACCCGTCAACGCCAATTATGGCGCTTACTGCCCCGTCAAATGGAAGCGTATCGGCTGATGACTACGTGGCGTGAAGGCGAAACACGCCGTCGCGATTTGCCACGCAATTGGCTCATTAGCGATAAGTTACTGTTCGCCATCGCCGAAAAGATGCCCAGCAACCGCTTCGAGCTCGCTGAAGTGGAAGGCGTTAAGCCGGTGCTAATTAAAAAAGAGGGTGATGCTCTTTTGGCAATGGTGAAGCAGGCGCAGCATTGCGATGAAGCGTCACTGCCGACACGTTGGCCAGACCCTATGCATCCATCATTTAAAACGCGCTTTAAGGCACTTAAAAAAGCGGTGACGGCGAAAGCCAATGACTTAGGTGTGGCACCGGAAATGCTGCTGCGCCGCCGTGATATTGAAACACTGGTGATGCAGGACTTGGCGGGCGAGCCTTGCACCTGGCCGAGCGGTTGGCGGGGAGAATATTTGAATGCTGCGCTGGCCCAGGCCCTTGAGGAGCGACCATAATGAGCGACAAAATGATTTGCGAGGTGTTCAAAAGCTCCCGTAAAGATGAAATGTATTTGTACGTAGATAAACGTCAAGGATTGGCAAATATTCCAGAGCCACTGCTGGAAACGTTTGGTAAGCCGGTGCCGGTTTTTACCATGCTGCTAACAGCTGATAAAAAATTGTCACGTGTTAATGCGGCCGATGTGGTCGAAGGTATTAACGATAAAGGCTTCTATTTACAGATGCCACCGCCTAAAGAGGCCTACTTGCTCGACGTACATCGCGCCCATGTGGCCTCGCATTCTAATGCGCGTTCTGACAATGAGTAGCGTCAGCTTTACATGAACTTTCTTGCCCATGCTTGGCTCGTCAGGGCGGGTAGCGATGATTTTCTCTACGGCAATTTAATTGCCGATGGGGTTAAGGGGCGCGACTTAAGTGAATGGCCGGCGGCCACGGCGCTAGGCATTCGCCATCATCGCCGGGTGGATGCCTGGGTGGATAGTCATCCGAGCGTTGTGAATGCGCGGCGACGCGCCCCGCCTGCTCAGCGCCGCTATGCGGGCATTGCGCTCGACATGGTGTGGGATCATTTTCTGGCCCGTGATACGGCGGGGCAGGCTGACCAGGAAGTGATTGTAAAACGCTGCTATCGACTGCTCTTAGCACGCTCTGCGCCGAACCGGCTGGCGGGCATGGTGCCATCACTTGTCGAGCACGACTGGTTAAGAGGCTACGCTGATTTCGCGTTTACCTGCCGCGCTGTTGCGGGAATCGGCCAGCGATTGTCTGGCCCGAATCAGCTTGCCGCTCTGGTGCCCTGGCTGCACGACGATTACCAAGCGCTAGAGGGCGATTTTCAGGCTTTATGGCCAGCGCTGTTGGCAGAATTAAGCCACACTGATACACCACTATAGGACGTGTTTCTGTGTGGTAGTGAAGGAGAAAACGATGGAAACCGCGATGCGTGAGCGTTTTTGGGAGCGCTATACCCTAGAAGAGTTGACGCCCCAGGAGTGGGAAGCGCTATGCGACGGCTGTGGGCAGTGCTGCCTGCTAAAGTTGCACGACGAGGATACCCAGGAACTGGCAGTACTGAACGTAGCTTGCCGCCTGCTGGATACCCATAGCTGCCAGTGCAGCGATTATGCGAACCGTTTTAAAACGGTTCCCGACTGCACCCAGCTTACTCCCGCCTTGGTCAAGGAGTTCACTTGGTTACCACAAAGCTGTGGTTATCGGCGGGTGGCAGAGGGGCGCAAGCTGTCGGGCTGGCATCCGCTGTTAAGCAATGACGCCGAACGGGTTCACCGTAAAGGCATCAGTGTGCGTGGTTTTGCTGTTTCTCAAGATGAGGTACCTGAGCAGCAGCTGGAGTCACACATCATTGCCGTGCTGCCGATGTAATCCCTTACGTTTTAAGCGCTGGGCTGGCGCTTTGGGGTATCCCAAATAGATAAAAACGCTTCTTTAACCGGTGAAAGTGCTTTTTTAGCTGGCGCCTGGCTAGCGGGTTTGGCGCTAGTTTTACGAGGAGCGTCCCAAATTGTCGGGAAGTGATCTTGGTATTTCATGGCTTCTATTGACTCCTAAAGAGCTGTCATAAGCATTTTTTATAAAACGAGCTTATAAATCGGGCTTACAGACAGGGACTAGACGTTAGTGTATGCGACTAAGGTGTAGTATGACGCAGAGCCGTGAGCGAGTGAATAGTTTGTGGAAAATATTTTCATAAAACTTTTCATCAAATTAAGTCTAGTTATTAAAAAGCAGCGCCGTAGCACTGCCAAGAAGTAGAAATAAGTTATAATTAGCAATTTATGTCAGCTAAGTTTGAGAGTGCTTTGCCAACCCCAACGCCCAAAGAATAAACGCATCTTGCCGCGCCGTATCGCGCCAGGCTTTGAAACGCCCGGATGCGCCACCGTGTCCGCTGCTCATATCAGTACGCATTAGAATCGGCGCTGAACCCTGCTGCTGCCGTGATACCTGGGCATAAAATTTGGCCGGCTCCCAGTAGCTGACTCGGGTGTCAAACCAGCTGCCTTCAATCCACAGGGCTGGGTACGCCTGCGCCTTGATATTGTTGATAGGGGAGTACGCGGCTATTCGCTCGGTCACTTCTGGGTCTTCGGGGTTCCCCCACTCGCTGTACTCTGCGGTCGTCAGGGGAAGTTCCGGGTTCTGCATCGTGCGCAGCACGTCCAAGAAGGGCACATCCAGCAGGGCGGCGCAGAATGCATCAGGTGCACGGTTAATGCAGGTGCCAACCAGTAGCCCACCTGCGCTGGCGCCATAGGCAACGACATGCCGCGGATCACTGACGCCTTGCTCAACCAGTGCCTCGCGCGCTGCCAGGAAATCATGGAAGCTGTTTTCCTTATGGACCATCTTGCCGTTTAAATACCAAGGTTCACCTCGCTCACCGCCACCTCGCACGTGAGCAACAGCAAAAGCTGCGCCGCGCTCTAGTAACTCTAACCGGGCGATAGAGAACCAAGGATCTAGCGCCTCGCCATAAGCACCGTAGCCATACAGCAGCGTGGGTAAAGGCTGATTCGCTAGGTCGGCGCGCATGACCACCGATACCGGTACTTGCTCACCGTCATGGCTGGTGGCCCATAGGCGCTTACTGATTAATTGCTCAGGCTGAAGATTGCCGTAAACGGGGGCACGCTTGAGTAGCGTTCGCTCGCCGCTGGTGAGATCAAGCGCGAACCAGCTGGGTGGCTGGGTAAACGACTCTTCGCGCAAGCGCAGTATCTGACTATCAAAGTGCGGTGCATCTTCCAGCAGTTGTGAACATGGCTGTTCGGGCAGGGCAAGATACTCATCCAATGTGCAGGCATGCTGCGCGTCAAACACTAATCGCCTTAAACGCACCTGCGCTTGGTCATGGTCGCGCTCACCCAGCATTAGCCCCCAGGAGAACGCATCAACGCCTTCAAGCGTGGCCTCTTCACGGTGATCGATTAAGGTTAGCCAACCTAATTGGCGCTGGCCAAGCTGGCTTTCCGGTAGATAATCAAGCTGGAAGTGAGCACCTGCTTGATTATGCAGGCGATAAAAGTTGCCCGGGCGATGGTCGATACTGTACTCGACGCCGGCTTGGCGGGGCTGGATACAGGTCGGCGTTGCTATTGGCGTATGCGCTGGCAGCAAGTGAATCTCACTGGTGTCCTTTGAGCCGCTTTCGAGCAGCAGCCATGACCGTGAACGTGTTTTGCCAATGCCAACCCAAAACTCCGGATCCTCCTCGCGCAGCACCAGCTCAGGCGCCAACGAGGCCCTGGGGTTATCCAGGCGTAGCGGTATGCGCCATACGCTGTCGGGGCGCTGGGTGTCATCAAAGCGGGTGAAGAACAGGGTAGCCGTATCGGCCGTTTGGTCTTCTGCCCAACATAGGCCAGCGCCAATATCGCTGAGCAATTGAACGGGTGCCCCGTTGGGTAAGGCTTTCAACCAGAGCGTAAAACGTTCGTCTCCTTGGGTATCTTCTGTCCACGCTAGCCACTGCTCGTCGGGTGAAAGCGCCATGTCGCCCATGTCGTAAAAGTCATGCTCGGCGGCGCGGGCGCTAACATCGAAGAAGCATTCATATTGCTCAGGTTGGTTATTGGGGTGACGCCACCAGCTTGGGTAGTCGTCTTTGGCGCCGGTCTTGCTCCAGAACGTAAAGTGATCAAGTGGTGTCTTAAGACTAGTGATGGCTAATTCGCGCCGCGCTAGATGGCCCTGGTATAACGCTTCTTCTAGCGGGGCTAGCGGGGTAAACCAATCGGCTTGTTGCTGGTTGGCGGCTTCTAAAAAGTCGCTCACTTCAGTGTTTTCGCGCTCTTCTAACCAGTGCCATTGCGGGTCATTAGCGCGATAATATCGCGCAGCGGGTAAGCCTGATTGTATGCCTAGCTGTGCTTTCATAAATTGATAGGTACCATAACGGGAAATCAACGTCGGGTGAGTTCACCCACATGAGGGGTATTATGCTGTTTGCAAATTCAACATCACTGCTGTGGTTGAGTTATTACGGTCTGTCGCTGTTAGTGATTGTCGCGGTCTACTTTGCGTTTACTTTCCTGCCTCGCTTGCCGCGCTTAGTGATGACGTGGGCTGTCGCTGGAGCGATATGGACACCCGCCAGTTTCCGGTTGCCGTTGATTGAAGAGGGTGAATTCTATACCGGTTGGGCACCTTCGGCGATGGTGGCAGCGGTTGGCTTTCTAGAAAATAACGGATCAGCGCTGCGTGGCGGGCTGATGTGGCTGGTGTTGGGTATGGCGCTAGGCGCGCTTATTGGTGTCGCCCTGTGGTGGTGGCGTCGTTCTAGCAATGCTGAGTATGTGACACAAGAAGAGGAACCTAATGATGACCAGCCGCCTTCTCGTCGTCGTGAACCGGTGATTGGTTAATGAACCCCTTAACCAGCTGTTCGGTGTTTAAGCATGTGTGAAGCGTATGTGTGAACTGCTTGGCATGAGCGCCAATGTGCCTACGGATATCTGTTTTAGCTTTTCGGGCTTTTTGCATCGTGGTGGGGGCACCGGCCCCCACCGCGATGGATGGGGAATCGCCTTCTATGAAGAGGGCGGTTACCGCGATTTTCGTGATCCCCATCCCTCAGTTGACTCGCCCATCGCGAGGCTGATTTGCGACTATCCCATTAAGTCTAACGTGGTGATCAGTCACATTCGTCAAGCGAATGTGGGCGGCGTAAAGCTTGCCAATACCCATCCTTTCACCCGTGAAATGTGGGGGCGCCCCTGGTGCTATGCGCATAATGGCCAATTAACTGGCTGGGAGAGCCTAGTATTAGGGAACTACACGCCGGTTGGCGGCACTGATAGTGAATACGCCTACTGCTGGTTAATGGGAGAGATTCGTCGTGAGTTTCCTACCCCACCTGCGGAACCCGAAGTTCTTTGGGAGCGCTTGCATCAGCTATGTGAGCAACTCAGGGCATTGGGCGTCTTCAATATGCTGCTCTCGGATGGTCGCTATTTATATACGTTTTGTGCCACCAAACTGGCCCATATCACCCGCTGTGCGCCTTTTGGCGATGCGGAACTTTCTGACGCTGAAATGACGGTGAATTTTGCCGAACATACCACGCCTGACGACATCGTTTCAGTGATTGCCACTGAACCTCTCACCCACAACGAAGCCTGGCAGCGCATGGTGCCGGGTGAGCTATTGGTATGGCGCGATGGAGAAATCCAGGCGCGTTACTGTCCATAAACGAACGAACTACTAAATTGTAATGAGAGAAGCAGCCAATAAAGCGAACCCGACCATGGGCTAAAGTTGAAACGTAAGTTTCAATCGATCGTTTTACAGCCTGTTGTAGGTCGTATATCGTTGGGCTTCTTGACTTATTTTTCAGACAGAGCTTAGCGACAACAACAAGGTCGGTGACTTACGCCGACACCAATAGCGGAGATTGCCCATGAGCGAACACGCCAACGCCGCCGTTTTACGTGGCCCAGCGCTTGAAGGGTTGGATCAATACGATTCAGTCACGGATGTTTTTCATACCGCAGTAGAGCGTTTTAAGGACAAGCCTGCGTTTTCCTGTATGGGGAAAACGCTAACCTTCGCCGACCTTGACCGCCTGTCAGCAGACTTTGCCGCTTGGCTGCAGCACGAAACCGACCTCGTGCCCGGGGATCGGATCGCGATCCAGCTACCTAACGTACTGCAGTTTCCGGTGGCGGTATTTGGCGCGCTTCGGGCGGGGCTGGTGGTGGTCAATACCAACCCGCTATATACCGAGCGGGAAATGGCTAACCAGTTCAAAGACTCCAATGCTAAAGCCATTTTAATCTTGGCCAACATGGCGGATAAGCTGGAGAAAGTGCTCGATAAAACAGACATCAAACACGTGCTAGTCACGCAATTAGCTGACTTGCACGATGTGCCCAAGCGCTGGCTAATCAATGCAGTGGTGAAGCACGTTAAAAAAATGGTGCCGGCCTATTCGCTACCCAGTGCAATTGGCTTTCGCGATGCGCTGAAAAAAGGTGCCTCGTTAAGCCATACCGAGGTCAAGAGAACGCATGATGATCTAGCTGCGCTTCAATACACCGGGGGTACGACGGGAATGCCGAAAGGGGCGATGCTGACCCATCGTAATCTAATCGCCAATATGCTCCAGGCCCGCGAAGCCATTGGCGCCCATTTAACCGATGGCGAAGAGCTAGTCATTGCGCCGCTACCGGTTTATCACATCTACACATTTACCGTTAACTGCTTATTTTTAATGGAAACGGGCAACCACTCTCTGTTGATTACCAATCCTCGCGATTTGGATAGCTTTGTCAAAGAGCTTAAGGGATTGCCGTTCACCGCTTTCATCGGCCTCAATACGCTGTTTAATGCGCTATGTAACCGGGACGATTTCAAGCAGCTCGATTTCTCCAAGCTGAAACTGACAATCTCCGGTGGTATGGCGCTGACCAAAGCCGCGGCGCAGCGCTGGGAAAAAACCACCGGTTGCCCGATTGCTGAGGGCTACGGCCTAACGGAAACATCACCTATTGTAAGCTTCAATCCCACCGATGCGATTCAGTTGGGCACCATTGGCAAGCCGGTAGCAGGCACCGCAGTAAAAGTTGTTGACGCGGATGGCAATGACGTGGCGATGGGCGAGCCTGGGGAGCTGTGCGTGCAAGGGCCGCAGGTGATGAAAGGCTACTGGCAGCGTGAAGACGAAACCCAGGTTTCTATTGATGAGAATGGCTGGTTCCACACCGGTGATATCGCCGTGCTGCAGGATGATGGCTATATCCGCATCGTGGATCGTAAAAAAGACATGATCCTGGTCTCCGGCTTCAATGTTTATCCTAACGAAGTCGAGGATGTGGTAGCTGCCCACCCGGACGTTCTTGAATCGGCAGCGGTGGGTGTGCCGGACGAAAATGCTGGCGAAGCGATTAAGCTGTTTGTGGTGAGCAAAAATAGCCAGCTTGATGAGAAAACGCTGCGTGACTGGTGCAAAAAAGAGCTAACCGGCTATAAAGTGCCTAAAATCATCGAGTTTCGAGATGAGCTGCCCAAAACCAACGTGGGCAAAGTACTTCGCCGCCAGCTGCGCGACGAAGAGCCTTCAAAAACGTCATCAGATAGTCATTAATAAACACTCGATTAGCGGGCGAGGGCAGGTTGTAACAAGGGTCTT
Source organism: Vreelandella arctica (assembly GCF_037070215.1). NCBI lineage: Bacteria > Pseudomonadati > Pseudomonadota > Gammaproteobacteria > Oceanospirillales > Halomonadaceae > Vreelandella > Vreelandella arctica. The sequence goes on from NZ_JBANSN010000013.1 coordinate 99,248, forward strand.
TCGCCATGGATGGCGAAAGTAGCGCCCACGGACGGGTTCACAGCGCCCTTGTGGAGACCTGGACTCGCCCACTTTCTGTTTGCTTTGTGGTTAGGCGTCGTGGAGATGAAAGCGTTACACTATACGACCCGCTCAATTGAGCGGGTTGATTTTTTATATCTCTAGCTAAATGTCTCTTGTTAAATGCCCAAGTGAATGGAAGCCGACTCAATCGTGACCACCGACACATCCCCAGCCCCTACCGATAGCCAACGTCTCGCGTCGCTGCAACAGGCGGCAGGGAGTGTGATGCTGCGCGATGCAGAGCGGCTGGAGCGTCGCTTGGCGGGCTTATATCGCCGTCAGCGCGACAACAAGCCCATCAGCCGTGGTTTGGATGAAGTGCAGCGTGAACTCGACCGTTCTCAGCAACAGCTTAGCCTGCGTGAAACCCAGCAAGTCGCGCTGAACTATCCCCCCGAACTACCGGTAGTTGAACGCAAAGAAGACATCGTTAACGCGATACGCGATCATCAAGTGGTGGTGGTGGCAGGGGAGACCGGGTCAGGCAAAACCACCCAGCTACCTAAAATGTGTCTGGAGCTTGGACGTGGTCGCCGCGGTTTGATTGGTCACACCCAGCCGCGTCGTCTGGCTGCCCGCAGCGTTGCAGGGCGTTTGGCTGAAGAGCTGCAGGTCTCTCTCGGCGACCAAGTAGGCTATCAGGTGCGCTTCACTGACCAGAGCAGCCCGAGTACGTTGGTTAAATTGATGACTGATGGGATCTTGTTGGCCGAGACCCAGCACGATCCGCTGCTGCTGCGCTACGACACCATCATTATCGATGAAGCCCACGAACGTAGCCTCAATATCGATTTTCTGCTCGGCTATTTAAAGCGTTTGCTACCTAAGCGCCCCGACCTGAAGATCATCATTACCTCAGCGACAATCGACGTCGATCGCTTTGCTAAACACTTTGGCACTGCTACAACGCCTGCCCCGGTGGTTGAAGTCACCGGGCGTACTTATCCTGTTGAAGTGCACTATCGGCCGCTAATACGTGACGACGAGGATGAGGAAGACCGCACGCTCCAAGAGGGAATCCTGCACGCGGTGGGTGAGATCGAAGCTATTGAGCGTGAGAAAGGCTGGCTGCATGGCCCCCGGGATGTGCTGGTGTTCTTACCCGGCGAGCGTGAAATTCGTGAAACTGCCGATATTCTGCGCCGTGCCGATTTAAAGGGGACCGAGATTCTGCCGCTTTACGCCCGGCTCTCCAATGAAGAGCAGAATCGCGTGTTTGCGCCTCATCGAGGGCGGCGTATCGTGCTGGCCACCAACGTCGCGGAAACTTCGCTAACGGTGCCCGGCATTCGCTACGTGATCGACCCAGGGCTGGTGCGTATCAGTCGCTATAGCTACCGCTCCAAAATTCAGCGCCTGCCGGTGGAAGCGGTCAGCCAAGCCAGCGCCAATCAGCGAAAGGGGCGCTGTGGCCGGATCGCCGAAGGCGTGTGTATTCGCCTCTACAGCGAAGAGGATTTTCTATCCCGGTCTGGTTTTACCGACCCCGAAATTCAGCGCACCAACTTAGCATCGGTGATTCTCTCGATGCTGGGCCTCAAACTTGGCGATATTGAGGCGTTTCCGTTTGTAGATCCGCCCGATAGCCGCTTTGTTAAAGATGGCTTTCGGCTGTTGTTCGAGCTGGGTGCCGTCGATGAGCGACAGCATCTCTCGCCGCTTGGCCGTAAGCTGGCGCGGCTGCCGATTGACCCACGCCTAGCGCGCATGGTGTTGGCGGGTGCCGAATTCGGCAGCCTGCGCGATGTGCTGATCGTGGTGTCGGCGCTGGCCATTCAAGACCCGCGTGACCGGCCTGCTGACAAACGACAAGCCGCCGATCAAGCCCACCAACGCTGGCACGATCCGGACTCGGATTTTGTCGCCTTGCTGAACCTCTGGCACGGCATTGAGAACGCCCGGGAGGCGCTGTCGGGCAATCAACTGCGCCGCTGGTGCCGTGATCACTACATCAACTACCTGCGCATGCGCGAGTGGCACGATACCTTCCGTCAGCTTCGTCAACTGCTGCGCGATATGGATATCGACGTGCCCGCGCCGCCTGTACGCGATGAAGAAGAGAGCGAAGAGCAGGCTAAGCAGGCACGACGTAAAACCTCCGGTAAAGTTCATCAGGCGCTGCTTTCAGGGCTGCTCTCCAATTTGGGTACTCTGGTGGAGAACCGCGAGTATCTCGGCGCCCGCAATCGTAAATTTATGATCCACCCCGGCTCTGGATTGGCCAAGAAGTCGCCCAAATGGATCATGGCGTTTGAGATGGTGGAGACCTCCAAGCTGTTTGCCCGCACCGTGGCCAAAGTCGAACCGCAGTGGATTGAGCCCCAGGCGCAGCACTTGGTTAAGCGCAGCTACAGCGAACCGCACTGGGAGATGAAGCGGTCGCAGGTCGTGGCCTTTGAGCAGGTTACATTGTTTGGACTGCCGATCGTGGCGCGGCGCCGGGTGCACTACGGGCCAATCGCGCCTCAAGAGTCCCGGGAGCTGTTTATACGCCGGGCGCTGGTGGAAGGAGAGTTTCTCACCAAAGGCGCCTTCTTTGCCCATAATCGCGCGCTGATTGACGAAGTCGAAGCCCTGGAAGACCGTGCTCGGCGTCGAGATATTCTGGTCGATGAAGACACGCTCTATGACTTTTACGACCAGCGGATCCCGGCGGAGATCGTTAACGGCAAGGGCTTTGAGCACTGGCGCAAGCAGGCCGAGCAGCAAGATCCGCAATTACTGCATTTTGATATCGATTCGCTTAAAGCACGCAACGCGGACGACGTTACCCAAGCGCAGTACCCTGATCATTTAACCCTTGCTGGCGTCGCCTATCCGGTGAGCTATCACTTTGACCCGGAAGCTGAAGATGACGGTGTCACCCTGACCGTTCCCGCCGCTATGCTGCCGCAAGTACCGGTGCATTCGCTGGAGTGGCTGGTGCCGGGGCTTTTGCGCGAAAAGTGTATTGCGCTGCTGAAGTCGCTGCCAAAAAGCATTCGTCGCCAGGTAGTGCCGATCCCAGACTGGGTGGATGCCGCGCTGGAAACCTTGGTGCCCGATCAACGCCCGTTAACCGAGGCGTTAGGGGAATTTATTCGCCGCCGCACATCAACGCGGGTGCATCCGGACGACTGGCGCTTGGATTTGCTCGAACCGCATTTGATCATGAATATTCGCGTGGTGGATCATGCGGGAGAAACCCTTGGCCAGGGGCGTGATCTACGGGCGCTGGAACAGCGCTTTGAAGCTGCAGCCAGCGCTGGTGCCCAGGCGTTAGCCGAACAGGTGAGTTCTGAGCCTGCCGTTGCAGGGTTGCCTAAAGCGCCGCTGCCTGCTTCACGTGTCACCACCCAGGCAGGTATTCGTGTTGAGGCGTATCCTGCGCTAGTCGCCGACGCCAGCGAGTTCAAAGTCGCTCTGTTTGATCACCCTGCAAAAGCTGACGCCGCGCACCAGGAGGGCATCGCCCGACTGGCGATTGCCAAGCTGCCCGAACAGATAAAAGCGATAAAGCAACTGCCAGGTGTGGAGAAGTGCGCATTGCTATTTGCCAAAGTGGGCAGTAAGCAAGCCCTGTTTGAAGACTTGCTGTTAGCGGTGTTTACCCTGGTCGTTGCACAGCACCCACTGCCGCGCTCAGAAGGGGAGTTCAGTGAGCGGCTGGCCGCCACTCAGAATCAGCTCATTGAAGAAGCAAAAGCACTGCTGGTGAAGGTAGAAGCCGCACTACAAGGTCATTTGGCGGTCAGAAAGGTGTTAAAAGGTAAGCTCAATTTTGCCTTGGCCCTGGTCTACAGCGATGTTAGTGCGCAAATGCAGCGTTTGGTTTATCCAGGGTTTATACGCGATGCTGGCGAGTGGCTGGATGAATATCCACGCTACACCGAGGCGGCGCTACTTCGTCTCGAAAAAGCCGCTCGTGAACGCGGTCGCGATCAAATGATGACGCAGGACGTCCAAGCACTAGAGGCCCGTTTTGACGCCCGCCGAGAAAGTGAGCGGCGGGGACATGTAGAAGACCCAGCGTTAGTGACCTTTGGCTGGTGGTTGCAAGAACTAAGGGTGTCACTGTTTGCACAGCAGTTGGGCACCCGTATGCCCGTATCAGTGAAGCGCCTTGAAAAGCGTTGGCAAGAGCTCATCAGCGTTTAGCAAGTGGTTGAAAAAGGCGCTGGAAAAAGGGCTATTTTACGCACACAGTAACGTTATGGGTTCGTCGCAGGTTATGCGCTAGCCATCAATGGCCAGCCACGTCGGCAAGCCGCTTAAAGGAGATTGGCATGACACATGTGGTGATTACCGGTACAGGACTCTATACACCGGAACACGCCATTGATAATGCGGCCCTGGTGGCGGCATTTAATGCTTGGGTAGATGGTGAAAATGAGCAGCACGCCGAGGCTATTGCGCGAGGAGAACGAGAGCCGCTGGCGCACTCAAGCAGCGAGTTTATTGAAAAAGCGTCTGGGATTAAGAGCCGCTATGTGCTCGATGCGTCAGGTATCCTTGACCCACAGCGTATGCGGCCTAAACTGCCACAGCGGAGTAACGACGAGCCCTCACTTCAGTGTGAGATGGCGACTGAGGCGGCACGCCAAGCACTGGCCGCCGCTCAAGTGGATGCCGCTGATGTCGAGCTAGTGATCGTTGCCTGCTCAAACCTAGAGCGTGCCTATCCTGCCGTGGCCGTTGAAGTGCAGCAAGCACTGGGTACCGCTGGCTATGGGTTTGATATGAACGTGGCCTGCAGTTCAGCCACGTTTGCTTTGGAAATCGCGGCAAACGCGATAGCCTCAGGTAGCGTTAAGCGCGCCCTGGTGGTTAATCCTGAGATTTGCTCAGCGCATCTAAATTTTCGAGACCGTGACAGCCACTTCATTTTCGGCGATGCTTGTACTGCTGTGGTACTAGAAAATAGCGCTGTTGCCGTTGCTGATGAGCAGTTTGAAATCCTCGGTACGCGTTTGGTCACTAAATTTTCCAACGCGATTCGTAATAATGCAGGTTTTTTAAATCGCGTGACGGACAGTGATCCGATGGCTTTGGATAAGCTGTTCGTGCAGGAAGGGCGGCGAGTATTTAAAGAAGTTTGCCCCATGGTGGCCAAATTGATCACCGATCATCTGGCGTCCTTGGAGCTAAACGGAAGCGACCTTAAACGCATGTGGCTGCACCAAGCTAACCGGCATATGAATGATTTGATTGCTCGTAAAGTATTGGGGTATGACCCCAGTGAAACCCAGGCACCGATCATTTTAGATCGCTATGCAAACACCAGCTCAGCGGGCTCCATTATTGCTTTTCACCTTCATCGTGAGCAGTTCAATCAAGGCGATATAGGCGTAATTTGTTCGTTTGGCGCTGGCTATAGCGCGGGCAGTGTCGTCATCCGTCGGGTGTAGGTCTCTGTAACGTGCAGCGGAATTGGAAAAAAGGAAAATGTCATGTGGCAGTGGTTAAGTAACGACAAGACAACGCTTTCGTGGCGCTCAAAAGGGTTGCCGCTACTGCTGGTGGCGTTATTAGCAAGCAGCGGTTGTGCCAGCACGCAAATGGCAGAAAACGCCAACCCAGACGACCCATGGGAAGGCTTTAACCGCAAAGTGTTTGCGTTCAACGACGTATTGGATCGTTACGCGCTTAAGCCGGTGGCAAAAGGCTATCGCACGATTACCCCTGATCCGGTTGAAACAGGTGTCGGTAACTTTTTCTCCAATTTAGGCGAAGTACGTACCGCGCTAAATAGCGTGCTGCAGGGTAAGCCTGCGAATGCAGGCCTCGCTACCTCGCGCTTTTTGATTAACTCCACCGTGGGCATTGGCGGGTTGTTCGATTACGCAACGTTGATGGAAATTACCGCGGATAAAGAGGATTTTGGCCAAACGTTGGCGGTATGGGGCTGGGACGATTCACGCTATTTGGTGCTGCCTTTCTTGGGTCCCAGTACGCTGCGTGATACCACGGGCTTACCTGCTGACATAGCCGCGTATCCGGTGACCTACGTAGAAGATGATACTGTTCGCATAAGCCTGACAGCGCTCAACCTGATTGACACCCGTGCTGGGCTGCTCGACCAGGAGGAGTTGATTCGCGGTGATCGCTACCGCTTTATTCGTGACGCTTACTTACAGAGCCGCCAGTTCGAGGTGAGCGATGGAGAATTGGGCGATGACCCCTTTGCCAGCGATACCTTCGACTTTGATGATAGCGACTTTGATGACAGTGACTTTGAAGATAGCGACGCTGGTGACGACGGCGTTGGTGGCGAAAATAGCGCCGATTGAGGCTTATGATGGAGCATTCTAAGCAGTTGATCGCGGTGATCGACGAGCCGGGTCGAGAGCGCGATGCGCTGGCCGAAGCGATTACCTGCGACGGTATGTGGGTCTTTGCCGCTGAAGACATCGACCACTTGCCTGCGGATACGGCGCTGATTGTGGCCCACGCCAGAGCCGTGCCTCGCCAGCAGTGGTCGCAGCTTACGCGACGCTTACCAACGCTGGTTGTAAGTGACTCGCGCCAGGATGCTGACCTTATCAAAGCCATTGATGTTGGGCTGGTGGATTATATCGTCCACCCTTTACGCCATGCCGAGCTGCTGCGGCGCATGATCCGTAAAGCCATCGAGCTAAATGATTTGGCCTTGGAACGTGAGCGTGACCACGAGCGTCTTGCCGAGTTAAATGAGAGCTTAGAAACGCATTTGGCGCTACTGCGTATGGATCAGCAGAGTGGTGGTCATATCCAGCGGCGTTTACTGCCGTTACGCCCTAAAGTCATCAATGGGGTGTATTACGACTATGTATTTGCACCTTCTCTCTATTTATCCGGTGATTTTCTAGACTATCAACGTTATAACGATCGTTATAGCGCCTTCTATTTTGCCGATGTGTCGGGGCATGGTGCGTCGTCAGCCTTTGTCACGGTACTGCTAAAATATTTATGCAATCGTTGGCTGAATGAGTGGGATGGCCAGCAGCCAGAAAATCTGCCGCCGGATTGGCTAAAGGCGATGAATCGCGAATTACAGGGTACGGATATAGGCAAACATGCCACCTTATTTGTCGGAGTTATTGACCATGAGGCGCATACTCTGCACTATTCGCTCGGCGCTCAGCTTCCTATGCCGCTTTTAGCAGCAGAAGGAGAGTTACGGCGTCTTGAAGGCGAAGGAATGCCGGTAGGCCTTTTCCCCGATGTGGAGTATCCTTCGCTTAGTTGTGTGTTGCCGAACAAATTTCGTTTATGGCTTTGCTCTGACGGTGTATTGGAATGCTTGCCGGGTAAAACGCTCGACACGCGGCTCAAGGAGCTTGAGCAATTAGTAAGCGAGAGTGTCACGCTTGAGCAGTTGCGCGACCGGCTGGCAGAGACGAATGCGCTCCTTGCAGAAGGGGATGCAGAATTCGATGCTAACCAGGAACGCGATGCTTTACCCGATGATCTAACAATCATGATGGTGAGCGGATTTGGTCATGCTGAGTGAAGAAGGCCGCATTAAAGCGGCGTTCGATTCTGGTGTTTTTGTTTTGAAATTGTGTGGCGATGTGCGTTTAACGCTCTGCGCTACGCTGGACACCCAAGCCCAACGTCTTGCTGAGACGCCGGGGCTGCGTGCCGTACTGATTGACCTGCGTGAGGCTACCAATGTGGACTCAACCGCGCTGGGTTTCTTGGCCAAGGTCGCAATGGCAGTAAAAGGGCGCTTAGAGCAGTCCCCGACCATTATTGTCGATAATGATGACGTTCGAAAAATGTTGAACGTGATGGGGTTTGCGCGCTTTTTCACCTTGATGGAAGCGCCTCTGCAGCAGGCAACAACGCTTAACGATGCTCTCGAAGAGTTACCTGAAGAGCCTGCCGACGAAGAGGGGCTGCGTGACCGTATTCTCGAAGCCCACCGTATTTTGATGCACATGAACGAGCATAATCGCGAGCAGTTTCAGCCGCTGGTTGACATGCTTGAGTCCCAAGACGCCGCCACGCACCACTAAACACCCCCTCTTTAATTTGATCTGGCTACCTCAGGGCTATCGCAGTGGGCGCTCCATCGTTATTACCCACTGCGGTAGCGCTGTGTCCTGTGTCGATAGCGTTTAGCCCCGACAAGTGTCTTAAAATCAGCTATGATTAGCGGCCTATCTATTCCGTGCGTTCGTTATCGCTGTAAGGAGACCCATGCATCTTAATCCCCGCCGTGTAGCGTTGTTAGTTGCCGCCAACACGGCGCTTGCCCCCTTTGCGATCGACGCCTACTTACCTGCGATGGGAATCATCGCCGAGAGTATCGGCGCTAGTATTCACCGCACTGAACTTTCCATCAGCGTGTTCTTGTTCGGCTTTGCGCTGGGCCAGCTATGTTTTGGGCCATTATCAGATCGTATGGGTAGAAAGCCTGTACTACTGGGCGGCCTAGTGGTGTTTATGCTGGCAAGTCTAGCGATCACCACGGTCGATAGTCTCTCCTCGCTGCTGGCCTGGCGATTTGTGCAGGCATTGGGCGGCGGTGCCTGTGTGGTGAACTCGGCAGCGATTGTGCGCGACTGCTTTAGCGGGCGAGAGGCCGCCAAAGTGATGTCGACGATGGCGATGATTATGATGTTGGCACCGCTGGTGGCGCCCGCCGTGGGGAGCCTATTGTTGCATGTGGCCGGTTGGTGGTTAATTTTCGTTTTCTTGGCTGTTTATGCAGGCTTTTTACTCTGGCTGCTGGGCACGCGCCTGCCTGAGACCCGTGATATGTCGCTTCCTGCGGCGTCACCGCGCCAAGTCATTCGCAATTACGCCAGCGTGCTCAAGCATCGTGAAGGGATGGGGTATATCTGTGCCGTAGCGGCTTCCTTTGCCGGTCTTTTTGCATTTGTGACCGCTTCGCCGTTTCTCTATCTCGACTATTTTGGTCTATCGCCCGGCACCTATCCGCTCGTGTTTGGTGTCAACGTATTGGTCATTGCGCTCTCCAACCGCGTCAATATTCACCTGCTGCGCAAACGCACGCCACAGCAGAATTTACGCTTGGGGCTGCTTATACAGTTAGTGGCGGCGCTAGGGTTGGTGTTGGCCACCGCGTTAAATATCGCGTCACTCATGGTCGTTGTGCCACTGATTATGCTGTTCACCGGCATGATTGGGCTGATTACTCCGAACGCAATATCGGCGCTTTTAGATCACTTTGGTCATATCAGTGCCACTGCGACAGCGCTGTTAGGCGGCATCCAGTTTACCTGTGGTGCTCTCGCTGGGGTAATGGTTGGGTTGTTTGAAGTGGAGCACCTTTGGCCAATGGTACTGACGATGTTGGGCGCCGCTCTGTTGGGGAATATCGGCGTGCGCAAGCTAACCAAGGCGCCCGTTGTAAATGAGCAATAGGAATGAATAACAGGGATTAGCAGTTGGGATGAATAACAACGATGGATAGCATGTTGGCCTGGGTCAATATGCCAATGAGTACCTGGTTAGCCTGTGCAGCCGTGTTACTGCTGGGGGCCTTTGTCCAGCGCGCGACCGGTTTCGGTTTGGCCGTTATCGGGGCACCGTTGCTGCTGATGCTTGAGCCACGATTGGTGCCGGTCATTTTAGTGCTGTTTGGCTTTACCGTTTCGCTAATGATGGTGCGTCACTATTGGCACGAGGTGCGCCTGGATTCCATTGGCATGGCGTTAGTAGGGCGCCTGCCTGGCAATGCGCTGGGAATTTGGCTGCTACTCGCCGCGCCGATGTTTCTGTTAGAAAAGCTAATCGCCATCATCGTGCTGTTTGCTGTGCTGGTGACGCTGTGCCGATTTAAGCTGCCGGTAAATCAAATAACGCTATTCGGCGCTGGCGTACTTTCAGGGATCTTTGGCACCGTTGCGGCTATCGGGGGCCCGCCCATGGTGATATTGATGCACGGCTTGCCTGCTGATCAGGTGCGGGGAAACCTGGCGGCCTTTTTCATTTTGACCTCACTATTGACCATTATTACTCTCGCCTTCGCTAACCAGATTCAGCTATGGCATTTTCAGGTTGCCCTTACCTTTCTCCCCGCGGTACTGGTTGGTAACGCAGTGGCGGACGCCATTGCTCATCGCTTGGATAGACGTTTACTGCAAGGCGCTTCGCTGGCGCTGTGTACCTTGGCGGCATTGGGTTTGCTGCTGTAAGCGAAAGCGAATTCCCCGCGTAGCGAAAAATCTTTCACGTATTACTCACTGTCATGAAGTTGTCATGGAACCAGTGCAAGGTATGCCTTGCGAAGGTTAGATCCCTACATGAACAGGAGTTTTTCGCATGAACCGTATTCTAAAAACCACCGTTATCGCGGCTGCTGTAATGAGCGTTGCCGGTGTTGCCCAAGCCCGTGATCAAATCCGTATCGTGGGCTCCAGTACCGTTTACCCGTTTGCCAGCTACGTAACTGAAGAGTTCGGTGCCACTACCGGCAACCCGACACCTGTTATTGAATCAACCGGTTCGGGCGGTGGTTTGCGTCTGTTCTGTAACGGTATTGGCGAAGGTACGCCCGATATCACCAACGCTTCACGTCGCATGAAAGTTGCTGAGTTTGAGCGTTGTGAAGAGAACGGCGTGACTGATATTACCGAAGCTAAGATCGGTTCTGACGGTATCGTGTTGGGCCAGTCAAGCTCCAACGATGGCGTTGATTTCACTCTTGAGCAAATTTTCCTGGCAGTAGCCGCTCAGGTGCCGGTTGATGGTGAGTTAGTCGATAACCCCTACACCAACTGGAGCGATATCGATTCCGCGCTGCCTGACCGCGAAATCTCCATTTATGGACCTCCAACCACTTCCGGTACGCGTGATGCGTTTGAAGAGCTGGTCATGGAAAGCGCCTCTTCAGAAATGGAAATTTATGGCGAAGAAGGCTATACCGATATCCGTTCTGACGGTATTTACATCGATGCTGGTGAAAACGATAACCTGATCGTTCAGCGCTTGTCAGAAGACACCGGTGCCTTTGGTATTTTCGGTTACTCTTTCCTTGAAGAGAATACCGATACTATCAGCGCGGCCACTATTGGCGGCGTAGAGCCTGAAGCTGATGCAATCAGTTCCGGAGACTATCCTATCGCGCGTTCACTTTGGTTCTACGTGAAGAACCAGCACGCTGAAGAAGTACCGCCGATGTATGAATATGTCGACATGTTTATGAGCGAGATGATGATTGGCTCAGATGGTTACTTGAAAGATATTGGCTTGATCGCACTGCCGGAAGACGAACGTGAAGAGTGGCGTCAAGCGGTAGCAGATCGCACTACAATGTCAGCAGACGTTCTTAAGTAAGTCGTTAAGTTAGAAATGAAAGTGGTCGGCAGCGAAAGCTGCCGGCCTTTCGTTTTATGACAGCGATATATTGGCGTTTGTCACATTGCTGTAATGTTTGTGCCCCAAAGTAGTCGCCAATACGATTTCATTAAGTAATGCGAGAGAAATTCGATGCAGACTAACCAGCTTCTTCTGATTTTTTGCGGTGCGTTACTACTGCTGGGGCTGCTGGCGTTTTTTGCTGGCCGTTCAAAAGCCACCCGTTTACGCAGTGCGGGCACGGCTATGTTTGCTCAGCCAGATCAATACGCCTGGTTCACCGTGCTCTCGACCGCTGGTCCAGCCGTGGTAGTGAGTGCGCTGGGGGCTTTTGTGCTGCTTTTGATGGGTGCTGATATCCCCACGCTCTATTTGCTAGCGTCAAGTTTGGTGGTCGCAGCTATAGGGCTAATGGTAAGCCTTAACCATGTAAAACCTGATTTTCACGCCCGTCAGGCCATTGAGCGGGTCATCCGCATGGTTTTGGCCGGGGCAGCGTTAATCTCCATTTTCACTACGTTCGGCATTTTGTTCTCGATTATCTCCGAGGCGCTGCGCTTTTTCCAAATGCACAGCTTCTGGGAGTTCATTACAGGCACCACATGGAACCCAGGTGCGAGCTTTCTAGCGTCAGCGGGACGTGGCGATGGTAGTGGGGCTGAGTTTGGCTCGGTACCGCTGTTTGCCGGTACCTTTATGATTACTGCTATTGCCATGCTGGTCGCTGTTCCTATCGGTCTGCTTTCCGCGATTTACATGTCTGAGTTTGCGCCACGTAATGTGCGCACCATTGCCAAGCCCGTGCTTGAAGTTCTGGCGGGTATTCCTACCGTGGTTTACGGCTTTTTTGCCGCAATTACCGTAGCGCCCATTATCGTTAACATCGCTGGTTTTTTTGGGCTCGATGCTTCCTATAACAACGCCGTCGCTCCAGGTGTCGTGATGGGTATTATGATCATCCCGTTTATCTCGTCACTGTCTGACGATGTGATCAACTCGGTGCCCGATAGTATGCGCCAAGGGTCGCTGGCATTAGGCATGACCAAAGGTGAAACCATTCGAGACGTGGTTATTCCTGCTGCTCTACCGGGGATTATTTCAGCGGCGCTCTTAGGCATGTCGCGTGCGCTGGGTGAAACCATGATTGTGGTAATGGCAGCAGGTATGCGGCCCAATCTCACCGCTAATCCGCTGGAAGATATGACCACGGTGACCGTGCGTATTGTGGCGGCTTTAACCGGGGACCAAGAGTTTGCAAGTGCTGAAACGCTGTCAGCCTTTGCCCTCGGGTTGGTGCTGTTTGCGGTAACGCTCTCGCTGAACCTGGTGTCCGTCCTGATGATCCGTCGTTTCCGCGAAAAATACCGCGTGAATAACCTGTAACGCTGAGGAACTGTTTCGATGAGCCATACTTTTGACGGAATCAGCCAGCAGCTTAAGCGGCGTCACCGTAAGTCTGCCCGCCTTAAATGGATCTCGATGGGATCATTGGGCTTGGCAGGTCTGTTTCTGATTCTGTTTTTTGCCGATATGTTAAGCAAAGGCTTACCAGCCTTTCAGCAGGCGTATATCCAGACCGAGATTAGTTACACCGAAGAAGCGCAAAGCGATGGGCGGCAGGCGTTTGATCAAGAGCTGCTACCATTAATCAGTCGCACGGTGGTGCGAGTGATTCCTATGGAGTTGCGCAACAATCCCGAAATGATCGGTACCAGCGAAGCGCAATGGGTGTTGGCAAACAGTGAGGTCGACCAGTATCTGAAGGGGCACCGGCACCGCCTGAGTGAAGAAGAACAAGCGGCGCTTGATGAGCGTGTCGAAGCGGGCCAGGTTGACCTTCGCTTCAATAGCACCTTTTTTGGATCCGGGGATTCAAAAATAGCTGAGAACGCAGGTATTCTCTCGGCAGTGGTCGGCACCGTGATGACCATGATCGTGACGCTATTAATTTCGTTCCCTATCGGGGTAATGACAGCCGTTTATTTGGAAGAGTTTGCGCCAGATAACCGCTTCACCCAGGCGATTGAAATCAACATCAATAACTTGGCCGCTATCCCATCTATTCTGTTTGGTTTGCTAGGCCTGGCTATCTTTATCAACTTCTTCGGGGTGCCGCGTTCGTCGCCGTTGGCCGGTGGTATGACACTAGCGCTGATGACGTTGCCGGTGATTATTATCTCAACCAGAACAGCGCTGCGCAGCGTGCCGGACTCTATCCGCCATGCGGCCTTTGGGGTGGGTTGTTCGCGCTGGCAAGTGGTACGCGATCACGTTCTGCCCTTGGCAATGCCGGGCATTATGACGGGCTCCATCATCGGGCTTGCTCAGGCGATGGGTGAAACAGCACCGCTGATTATCGTCGGGATGGTGGCGTTTATCCCGGATGTCGGCGCATCGTTTACCAACGCGGCCACGGTTATGCCTGCGCAAATATTTACTTGGTCAGGTGAGCCTGAGCAGGCGTTCGTAGAGAAAACGGCCGGCGGTATTTTGGTGCTACTCACCATACTCATCTCACTCAACGCCTTCGCCGTTGTGTTACGTAAGAAATTTGAGCGTCGCTGGTAGGCCAGCGCGATAGAGGACATGACTATGAATAGCCAAGCACCTGTAATGAACGACCAGCATGCACCTGCGGTTGGGCAGCCCTACACGCGTAACAATCAGGCCTGCCACGATTTGAGTATCCGGGTTCGCGATTTGAACCTGTGGTATGGCAAAAACCAAGCGTTGAATAACCTTAATATTGATCTGTTTCAGAAAAATGTGACGGCGCTAATTGGCCCTTCCGGGTGTGGTAAATCGACCTTCTTACGCTGTCTGAATCGCATGAACGATTTGATTCCTAGCGTGCGTACCGAAGGTTTGGTTGAGATGGATGGGCGGGATGTAAATGCTCCCAAAATGGATGAAGTAGCGCTGCGCCGCCGGGTGGGGATGGTCTTTCAAAAGCCGAATCCATTTCCTAAATCGATTTATGAAAATGTTGCTTACGCCCCGCGCATGCACGATTTGGTTAGCCGCAAAGCGGAGCAGGATGAGCTGGTTGAAAAGGCGTTGCGTAGCGCTGGCCTTTGGAACGAAGTGAAAGACAAGCTACAAGAACCTGGTACTTCGCTATCGGGTGGCCAACAGCAGCGCTTATGTATCGCCCGCGCTATTGCCGTTCAGCCTGATGTGATCTTGATGGACGAACCAACGTCGGCGCTTGACCCGATCTCGACCGCGACTATCGAAGACTTGATGGATAAGCTAAAGGAAGAGTTCACCATTATCACCGTGACCCACAATATGCAGCAGGCAGCGCGGGTAGCGGACTATACGGCGTTCTTCCACCTGGGAGAAATTATTGAGTACAACGACACCAAAGTGATGTTCTCAACCCCCGCTAAGAAAAAAACCGAAGACTATATTTCCGGTCGTTATGGTTAATTAATGTCGTTCAAACAGGCCCATCGTCATCCGGTGGGCCTGTTTTTAATGTGTATTTTTTTATACACTCATATATGTTTATGCGTATATAAGCGAGATCCTGCTTAGAAATGAACAGCTTTAAAAATAGAAAACCAAGAAACTAAAAATCTGCAAATAAACACCAAAAAGCAGCGATTCTAGGAGGCACCATGGCACTTCGAATTGGTATCAATGGATTGGGACGTATTGGGCGCTTAACGCTGAGAATTTTGTGGCAAAAAGTGTCGACGGGTGACGTTGAGCTTGTGCGCATTAATGATCCGGGTGGCGATGCGGCAACCTTTGCCCACTTATTTGAATTTGATTCTGTACATGGCCACTGGTCTCCGGGGAAGGGCATTACAGCCGCCGATGACGCTATTGTTTTCGACGGTAAATCCGTTGCCTTTAGCGCCAACAAAGCAATTGCCGATAGCGATTGGTCCGGCTGCGATGTAGTCATCGAGTGCTCAGGCAAAATGAAAACCACTGAAAAGCTTCAAGCGTACCTCGACCAGGGCGTTGGACGTGTAGTGGTGAGTGCGCCTATGAAAGAAGCGAGCGTGCTCAATGTTGTCGTGGGGGTAAACGATCATCTCTTTGATCCTTTGCAGCATAAGATCGTTACCGCTGCCAGTTGTACCACCAACTGCTTGGCACCAGTGGTCAAAGTCATTCAGGACAGCTTCGGTATTCGTCATGGCTCAATGACCACGATACATGACATTACCAATACTCAAACGATTCTGGATGCCCCGCATAAAGACCTTCGCCGTGCGCGTGCCTGTGGCATGAGTCTAATTCCCACCACAACGGGTTCAGCGAAAGCGATTACCGCCATTTTTCCTGAGCTAGAAGGCAAGTTAAACGGCCATGCGATTCGTGTGCCGCTGACGAATGCTTCGCTTACCGATATGGTGTTTGAGCTTGAGCGTGAAGTCGCCGTGGACGAGGTGAACGCTGCATTAAAAGTCGCAGCAGATGGCCCGCTAGCAGGCATTCTGGGCTATGAAGAGCGCCCGTTGGTGTCGATCGATTACCGCACTGACCCCCGCAGCTCCATTATCGATGCGCTGTCTACCATGGTGGTCAACGGCACGCAGCTAAAACTCTACGCTTGGTACGATAACGAATGGGGTTATGCGAACCGAACCGCTGAGCTATCCCTGATGGTAGGGCATGAGCAGGTGGAGCGTGGCTGATTCATTGCTTGCGCGGGTAAGGGCGCTACCTTTCGAGGTGCGCCAGTACATGCTGATTACCGGCAACTACTGGGCGTTTACGATAACAGACGGCGCGCTTCGCATGCTGGTGGTGATGCACTTCCACCAACTGGGCTATTCGCCGTTAGCCATCGCAATGCTGTTTTTGTTCTACGAAGCCTTTGGCGTTGTGACCAATTTAGTGGGTGGTTGGCTGGGCGCGCGTCTCGGGCTTAATCGCACCATGAACGTGGGCTTAGGTTTGCAGATTGTGGCCCTGGTCATGTTAATGGTGCCCGCGAGCCTGCTAACCGTTACCTGGGTAATGGCCGCTCAGGCGCTGTCGGGCATTGCCAAAGACCTTAACAAAATGAGCGCTAAAAGCGCCGTTAAGGTACTGGTTCCTAAAGAGAGCGCTAACGCTAACAGCTCGCTTTACCGATGGGTAGCCATGCTGACTGGCTCTAAAAACGCGCTAAAAGGGTTGGGCTTTTTTGTTGGCGGGCTGCTGTTAACGTTGATTGGCTTCCAGGCTGCAGTGTTTGTGATGGCCGTGATCCTGGCTGGTGTGCTACTGCTCTCGCTGCTGCGTTTAAAGGCGGATCTTGGCCGTCAGAAAGTGAAGCCTAAGTTCTCCGAGATTTTCTCAAAATCACGAGCGATTAACGTGCTTTCCGCAGCGCGGTTTTGTCTTTTTGCAGCCCGGGACGTGTGGTTTGTAGTGGCACTGCCGGTTTTCCTATACGACCAGCACGGCTGGACCCACTGGACCGTGGGCGGGCTGTTGGCGATATGGGTCATTGGTTATGGCGGCGTGCAGACCCAGGCACCAAAATTAACCCGGCTAATTAAAGGCGATGTTCGATTGCTGACGGCCGGGTGGGCGGCCGCGCTGGCGGTGCTGGCAATTTTGTTGGCGATGCTGCCTTTGGCACAAGTAGGTTGGTTAGTTGTTGGCTTACTCGCCTTTGGGGTGCTGTTTGCGATTAACTCCAGCTGGCACAGTTATTTGATTGTTCACTTTGCCCGCGCCGACGGCGTCTCGATGGACGTCGGCTTTTACTATATGGCCAATGCCATGGGGCGTTTAGTCGGCACGCTATTGTCGGGCTGGCTGTATATGGCTTACGGGCTGAGTGCCTGTCTGTGGGTATCGGCTGCTTTAGTGGCAGCAAGTTCAGCGATGGCACTAGCGTTGCCTAGACAAACCGCATGATCCGTTCGCCTAGGCTAGGTTTAACGCTAACGTTAGGTAGCGCGCAAACGCTGGCCTGGGCATCTAGCTACTACTTGCCTGCAATCTTAGCGGTGCCCATGGCCCGCGATTTAGGTGTGCCGCCCAGTTGGGTGTTTGCCGCATTCTCTGCGGCCTTGCTGTTAACTGCAATGCTTGGCCCCAGCGTTGGCCGTTGGATTGATATACGCGGTGGGCGAGGCGTATTAATGGCCTCGAACGGTATCATGGCTCTTGGCCTAATCATAATGGCGCTGTCTCAAGGTGTGTTCACCTTAATGCTCGCTTGGCTTATTACTGGTATAGGCATGGCGATGGGCTTATACGACGCCGCTTTTGCCACCTTGGGGCGATTATTAGGGCGCAGCGCACGAGCTTCCATTACCGGTGTTACGCTTCTAGCGGGGTTTGCCAGCACCATCGGCTGGCCGGTGACGGCGCTATTGGAAAACGAGTTTGGGTGGCGTACCGCCTGCGGTGTTTGGGCCATGCTGCATATCGTGATAGGGCTGCCGCTTAATGCACTCTTGCCAAAAGCAGGGGCTAGCCAGACGGAACATAAAGACGAAAAGCCTGTTCCACTGCCTGATCGGCCCCGCTTAGCCATAGTGCTATTAGCTTTTGTGTTTGCAGCCGGATGGTTTGTGTCGACGGCGATGGCGGCTCATCTTCCTAGACTACTACAAGAAACCGGTGTCTCTCTCTCCGTTGCCGTGGCCGCTGCCGCGCTGGTAGGGCCTGCCCAGGTGGCTGCACGGCTGGGTGAGTTCGCTTTATTACGCCACTTACACCCGCTGGTGGCGGCGCGTGTGGCGACAACGCTCCATCCACTAGGTGCCGCGCTGCTGGCAACGCTAGGTATGCCCGCTGCGGGCTTTGCGCTGCTACATGGTGCTGGCAATGGCATGATGACTATTGCGTCTGGCACCTTGCCGTTGGCTCTGTTTGGTCCTGCGGGTTTTGGCCGTCGCCAGGGTTTAATCATTGCCCCGGCGCGGGCCATGCAAGCGTTTGCGCCGCTGCTGTTTGGCCTATTGATAGAACAATACGGCGCTGGAGCTCTGTGGTTGACCTCTGGCTTGATGGTGAGCGCTCTGTTGGCGTTACTAATGATTCGTTGTCGCACCTGACGTTCCCGGGGCTCCTTTAAGTCACCAACACACTATCCTCGGCGGTTTTTTGAGGCAGCCCCGGAGTTCCTTACCCTAGCTATAGCGTCGACGTTTGAAGGTTGCATCACGAAGGTAAGCGGGGTTTGACCCTATCCGACGAAGATTCGCCCAGGTGCCTTTGTAATAGGGGATATGGTTTCTGTCTGTCCAATCGCTGATGACATCACCCTGTACCCCATTAGGGTAGCCAAACATCATAAATACCTGGCCTTGTTCCAAGTCGGGCTCCAAATAGGCCATGGCGGTGGTCGAGCCGTAGTTGTTATAGACCTCTACGATATCGCCATTGGCAATGCCTAAATCCTGGGCATCCCGTGGGTGGATTTCTATTGGTGCCATCGGGTAGCGGCCTTTGCGGAAAGCCAGGTATTGGTCGTGGTAAGCCGTTTGCCAGATATGATTCGTTCTTCCGTTATTGATCCAGAAGTCATAAGACGCTTTCTGCTGCTGAACCACGTCGGGGAAACCGTTCCAGGGTGATGACTGGAAATGAGCCTTGCCATCGTCGGTACTGAAATTATTGTCGGTATAGAGCATCTCGGTGCCAATGAGCTTGCCATCCCGATACTCTTTGATGGGAAGTTGGACGCCATTATTGCCAGCCACACGCAATCTTTCATAGGTGGCTAAGTGTCCTGTAGGCCCGCCTTGGCTATCAATTTCCTTTTCATGCGCCATGCGGAAACCGTCGTTGAAGGCATCCTCCTCGGTCATCCAGTCAAATCCAGCGAAACGCTCGGCCATCGTAGCGTTACCTACGGATTCATAACGTTGCTTTAGAGCGTTAGCCATATCGGCGGCAATGAGACAATCAGGCTTAGCGATGCCGGGAGGATCCATAAAGCGTTCAGACAGCCGAAGCCGACGCTCACCGTTCATAGAGGTCAGGTTCATTTCGCCCGGATGGGTGGCTGGTAAAACCATATGTGAATATTCGGCAAACTTGGTGCGGTAAAGATCGATATCTACGATAAATAGACCGCCCTTATTCTTGACAGCATCATAGACAATATCGATCAAATCTTCTTGAGAAGTGACGCCTCTCGCTTCGGCCAGCGCTTGGTTAACAATGGAAGCACGACGCTTGATGACCTGCCGGTAAGTCTCGGCATTGATGGTGGTTTGAAACGCATTGCAGGCCCACACCGTCAACATCATGCCGTTACCTTTGATCAGCTCTTGATCAATATAAGGTGCTGGGCGTCCGCCGGGGTAGGGTGGGCGCACATAGCCCTCCTGGTGACCGCCCATACGAACCACGCCGGTGCCGCGTTGACCTACATTGTGGGTAGCCACAGCCAGATTGACGATTGCGGACTGAATCCGATAGTTGTCATTTCCCCAGATCACGCCTTTCTCATAGGCATGCATGGTACGTGGGGCATGGCCACTGGCCTTAGGTTTATAGGCCCACTCGGCGGCCTTAACGATATCGGCCCGACTCACGCCGGTGATGCGACTACACTCGTCCAGTCCCATGCGATTGGCAGCTAGCATTTCCTCGAAACCACTGGTGTGTTCGTCGATAAAGGCTTGATCTTGCCACCCTTGGTCTACCACATAGGTCACCAGCCCATTGAATAAGGCAGTATCTGTACCTGGTTGGATTGCTAAATGCAGAACATTCTCCTTCCCAGCAATCGTTTCACAGATAGCGACAGTAGGGGTGCGTCGGGGGTCGACTAGAATAACCTTACCTTTGCTTACTGACTCGCCAGGAAACCATTCCCGCTTTTTAGCGATGTTAGACCCGCTTAGATTCGGCTCCCAGTGGGCCAGGAACCAGTTAGACTGAGTTTCATAAGAGTTTCCGCCGATGGAAAAGATAACATCGGCCACCTCTGCATCCTCGTAACTATTATTGAGCTCGCCAATGCCCATGTCGCGGCTGGCGTGGCATTCTGAGTTGTAGGCAGGACGATTGTGAATACGCACCATTTTTGACTGTATGCCCTCAAAAATTAGTTTGCCGGTAGCCCAGGTGTTCTCGAAGCCGCCGCCAGCGCCGCCATGATCGAAGAGATTGAAAAACAGTTGATCCGGCCCGTCATTATCGAGGATACGTTGGGTCAAGCCAGCATATAGAGCCATGGCATGTTCCCAATGGGTGTCTGACCAATCGTCCCCAGTGTAGATCATGGGATATTTGAGGCGACGCTCGCTGATGGGGGTTCCTTTCGAGTACATCACACTGGCCATTTGGCCGCCACGCGTTGAGGATAACCCTTTATTGACGCTGCACTCCTTATCAGGAACGATCATGATACTGTATTCACGGCCATCGTGCTCTTGTATCCGATTAACCATGGCGGGGGTCATGGTTAGCTGCATGGCTGGTAGCTGTTGAGTGAAGTCGAGCCCTAGCGCATTCTGGTTAGCCGCTCTGCCGCCTTCTTGATTGGCAGGCCATTTATAGACATGGTACCCGCAGCCAACAATGCAGAAGTGACAGGCCATATTGGTCTTTTGAGCATTCACTGGAGGCAGAGGAATACGGTCTTTAAATTGTGACATTTTTGATACTCCCGAATCAGATGATATTGGCCTGACGGCCATAGATAAGACCATCAATCGACACCGCCCTCAGGGCATCTTCAGCCTCGTCATACTCCAGAATGATTCGCGGCAAATTCTCGGTCGCTTGCCCAATCACCATCTGACCAATGTTATCGGGATCGAATATGCTGTAATGACAGGGGCATTTGAAAGTTTCAGCCTCCTGGTCGTAGCTCACTGGACAGCCCATATGGGTGCATTGTGTGCTGAAAGCCACTACGTCTTTGTTCGGCCCCACGCCTCCTTTAACTTCACGGTCTCTGCGGATTACCACGCAGGGTGAGTGGATGTCGGGGTAAGTGAAGTAAAGCGGTTGGTTGACCGTCAACTCGCTAAGTCGGGCGATCACCTCATTTGGGTAGGGCAGGTTTGTGTTACCCGCGGCAGAGGGATTGCCTTGCTCCGCCTGAGTGATGGGGGCCAGCGAAAGAGTACCCAGGGCGGCACTGCTGCCGGTTAACTTAAGAAAGGTGCGGCGACTCAAGCGTGTCATCGTTTGACACTCCATTGTTATTGTCGAGAAGCCCTAGCTGGGGGGAGTTATATATGGTTATCCGAATTTGTTAAGCCGAAATATAGCGTAGTTCTGCCCTGACAGACGCGCAAGACAGAATAACTCATCACTGCTATATCAATTTCAGACTTAGGTTTGCTGAAATTCTGATGAGTTCTTTGTGTATTTCACTTTCTTACCCGCTATTTATCAATGCAATGACGCACTCATCAGGGAAGCCCATGACCAAACTTGGGCCAGATGGCTATGTCAGATGGCTATGTCAGTTGAAGCGGGATCTAAGGCAAGTTCGTTTGCAGACTGCAGGAATAGCTGATAATTAGCAGCGTTTCATTTGCAAATAATGAATCACCTCTGGTTTTTTTCCCAGAAGCTTTGATTATTGTCAGCATATTGCGCGATGTAGTGCAGTTGGGATTGTGATAAATAGTATGACAGGCATGGAGACCTCACGATTCACTACCAGGCGCATTACGCTGGGCAGGAACGGTTTTAAAAGCGGGCGATACTTTCGTTGGGTCAACTTGGTTTTTATAGCTAGCGGTGGCTTCTGCCCACCACATTAGTTGACCTAGTGTTCGGCCAAAATAGCTCTCCCAACGCTCCTGATTCTGGGCAAAGTGACCGTCTTCACTCAGCGCATCCTGGGCTTTGGGTATATGTACCATGGCCGACACCGGCAAGCAGCCAAGCTCTGATAGAAATGTACGCATGGCAACGGCTGCACGCACGCCGCCCCACTGGCCCATCGAGTAGGTCACAATAGCGCTGGGTTTAAATGCAAACAGTGACGCGCCAAAGTGATTAAGCAGATGGCTCAGGGCAGGGCTCATGGAGTGGTTATATTCAGGGCTCACCATTACATAGCCATGGGCGTCACTGATTTTATCGGCCAACTGCGATAAATCACTCGGTGCATCGGCTTTTGCATAAGCAAAGTGGGGCTTGAATGGGTCGCTTAAATTCAGTGTTAACGGGTCAATTATCTCGGCCGTGGTGTTAGGGAGTGATGAAAGCAAACGCTCGCAGGCGTTGGCTACTCTCTCGCCAAGGCGGGCAGGGGAAGGGGGTGTGCTAGTTCGGGTCGAACCTAGAAATATTAAATAATGAGCCATGGCATTTGTTTCCTATTGAATGTTTTCTGCTGGAAAATGGTGGCGGGTTTTATTGGCGATACGCACTAGTGCCAGCATGAGCGGCACTTCGACTAGCACGCCGACGACGGTGGCCAGCGCGGCACCTGACTGTAAGCCAAACAGTGCGATAGCCGCTGCGACCGCCAGTTCAAAGAAGTTACTCGCACCGACCATAGCGCCAGGGGCTGCAACGTTATGCGGCACCCGCCAAGCCTTGGCCCAGCCGTAGGCAATAAAGAAGATCAGAAACGTTTGAATAATCAGTGGAATCGCGATGAGTACGATATGCAGCGGGTTATTCAGAATCACCTCGCCCTGGAAGGCAAATAGAAGCACGAGGGTGATGATCAAGCCAATCGGGGTGATGGGGCCAACGCGCTTCATAAAGACGTTGTCGTACCACTCTGCGCCGCGCTTTTTGATCAGGGTTTGGCGCGTTATATAACCTGCCGTCAGGGGGATCACAATATAGAGCACAACAGACAGGGCAACCGTATCCCAGGGTACCTGAATATTGGAGATGCCTAGGAGGAAGACCACGATGGGCGCGAAAGCGAACAGCATGATCAGGTCATTAAGCGCCACCTGCACCAGCGTATAGGCCGCATCACCGCGGGTTAAATAGCTCCACACAAACACCATTGCTGTACATGGTGCTGCACCGAGCAGAATCGCGCCTGCTAAATACTGGCTGGCTAACTCGGCTGGAATTAAGGGCCGAAAGACCACCATAAGAAAGAACCAGGAGATGGCAAACATGGTGAAAGGCTTAATCAGCCAGTTCACCGATGTGGTAATGATCAAACCTTTTGGCTGGCGCCGCACACCGAGTAGTGATGTGAAGTCTATTTGCGCCATCATGGGGAAAATCATTGCCCAGATAAGCGCCGCGACCGGAATGGAAACCTGCGCTACTTCAAAGCGGGAAAGTGTTTCCGGTACTGCTGGCAGGAGCTGTCCGAGTAAAATGCCCGCCACAATAGCCAGTGCTACCCAAAGCGTCAGGTAACGCTCAAACAGCCCCATTCCTTCGGCAGTGGTGGGCGGTGTAATATCTTGCCGTGCTGACATGGAAAGCTCCTGATTAGATAGCGCGCTGGTTAACACGCTTAGAGAGTTCTTCAGCACTCTCTTTACGTTCTGAATAACGGTCTGTCAGCAGGTCACTGCGGTCCCGCACCAACAGCGTAAATTTCACCAACTCTTCCATCACATCGACGATACGGTCGTAGAAAGGGGAGGGTTTCATTCGGTCGTTTTCATCAAATTCCATAAAGGCTTTCGGCACTGACGATTGATTGGGAATCGTCAGCATACGCATCCAGCGCCCCAATATGCGCAGCTGATTGACCGTATTGAAGGACTGTGAGCCGCCACAAACCTGCATTACTGCCAATGTTTTGCCTTGAGTCGGGCGCACGCCGCCTAGCGAAAGTGGAATCCAGTCTATTTGCGTTTTCATAATGCCGGTCATTGCGCCATGGCGTTCAGGGGAGCACCACACCATGCCTTCGGACCACTGAGCTAACGTACGTAGTTCATCAACTTTGGGGTGGCTGGCATCTTCAGCATCCGGTAGCGGCAAGCCTTTAGGATCAAAAGTTCTCGTTTCTGCTCCCATGGCGGTCAGTAGGCGTGCTGCTTCCTCAACGGCTAAACGACTAAACGAGCGCTCACGCAAAGAACCGTATAACAGCAATATTCTAGGTGCATGATCGACACTTTGTGGAACGCCTAGGTGCTCACTGCTAGGGCGCTCAAACAGCGCGTTGTCGATGTTAGGTAAATCGGTTAGATGGGGTAAATCGTTGAGTGAAGACATTAGGGCTACCTGTTTAACGCCATTTAAGGTTAATGATTCTATCATATATGTTTTTTCGTATATTTCTAGCGTCGACTGCAAGCTGCAATATTGCCGTCATGAATCCAGCGTAAAGTGACAGCTATTAATTACATTAGAGGCTATTTCCTTATGTCGAAGCGCCGCGTGTTGTTTCTTTGCAACGCTAACTCTGCACGGTCCTTAATGGGAGAGGCGTTGCTTCGCCATATGGCAGGTGATCGTTTTGAATCGTTTAGCGCTGGTTCTGAACCGGATGAGCCCCATGCATTGACGCTTGATGCATTGCGAAAACAGGGACTACCCACGGAAGGTTTACGCAGTAAATCGCTGGATGTGTTTGAGAGCGAGACCTTCGATTTTGTCATTGTGCTGTGTGACAAGGCTCAGCAAGCCTGTCGGGACTGGCAAGGGCAGGCGGGTGAAGTGCTGTTCTGGGATATTCGCGACCCGCGTCTGATTGGCAAGCCAGACGCTTACGAGCAGGCATTATTGGAAATTCGTCGTCGCCTGCAGCTATGGCTGCCCCTGCATAAGTCTGCTTAATCTTACTCATAGGGGCAGGTCGTGATGAAATTGATCAATAACTTAAGCGTCAAGGCGAGTTGGACGCTGGTGCTCTTGGCGTTCAGTGGTTTGGTCGTCGTGATTGGCGCATTGGGGCTATTCGCTAATCATTTTGGCCGCGATGCATTCACGTCGCTACATCAGCGGGACATGGCGCAGGTCAGTGAGCTTAATAGTGCTTACACGCAGTTATTACGTGCGCGTATCCAAATGAATCGTGCAGCAGAGCTAATTCGCACCCCGTCGTTTGATCGTCCTGCCCCACTTATCGATGAATCTCAGCGGTTGTTGGATGCGGCGGCAGTCAACTTCGGGCAGTTTTCGGCGAGTGATTTTGAGCCTGAGCAGCAAGCGTTAGTTGATCAATTGGCCGCTGATTTTCAATCGTTCGTTAACAATAACCTTAGTCTGCAGATGATGATGCTGGAAGAGCGGGATGTCTCTGGTTTCCTGTCAGGAGAGTCACGGGTAGATGACAGCAGCCAGCAATTTGTGCAGAGTGCAGAGGCATTTTTTAACGCCTTAAACCAGCGGGGTAACGGTCTTCTCGCACGTTACGAGCAAGTATCATCGCTACTGTTTTGGGGCGTCATTGCGGTGCTGGGTGCCGCGCTGTTAGTGGTGGCGGTGGTGGTGTGGGGTGTGCGCAAGAATGTGCTTCGCCCTTTAAAAGTCATTACCGAGCATTTTCAACGTATTGCTAAAGGCGATCTATCCACGCCCGTTTCAGCTCACTCGACCAATGAAATTGGTCAGCTGTTTAGTGAGCTAGCCAGTATGCAGAGCGCTTTAACGACAACCGTCGATCGACTTACTGCTAGCAGCCAGCAGGTCTATAGCAGCAGCCAGGAAATGACTGAGCAGAACCAGCTCTTGGCCAGCCAAACCGATACCCAAGTGTCTGCCTTACAGCAAATGGCGGCGAGCCTGGAGCAGCTAACCGCGACGGTAAATCAAAATGCGGAAAGTGCGGCGCATGTGAGCCAATCGACCGCGGATGTTTCCCATAAGGCGCAGCAGGGTGACGAGGTCATTACCCAGTTTATTACCACGATGGAAGCGATCAATGATCACTCTGAAGAGATCCAAAGCATCATCCGCATGATTGAGAGCATCGCTTTCCAAACCAATATATTGGCGCTGAACGCATCGGTTGAAGCGGCGCGTGCTGGTGAGCATGGGCGTGGCTTTGCAGTCGTGGCAAATGAAGTGCGGGCGCTGGCAACCCGCAGTGCCAATGCTGCCAGCGAGATTCGATCACGCATTGAAGCGTCGAGTGCGAGTGTCCAACAGGGCAGTGTATTGTCGCAGCAAGCGGGTGAACATACTCGTGCGATAATGCAGGCTGCCAGTAACGTGGATACGCTAATGACTCAAATCGCCAATGCCTCTGAGGAGCAGCGACGCGGCATTGAAGAGGTTAATCAGGCGGTGGTGCAAATTGATACGACGACGCAAGGAACCATGCGCTTAGTCAACCAGGCGGCCCAGAGCGCTGAAGGTTTATCCCAGGAGGCTTTGCAAATGCGCGAGTATGCTGGGCAGTTTAGTGTTGCCGAAAAAGCCCCCGGAATGAACTTGGCTGACATCAATGAACATAACGGCGAATACCCTGAATGGGAGCAGCTTAGTCATCAACAAACCCCTTTACCTAGCTCTGATGGGCAGCGCCATCGTCAAACCGATGTGATGACGTCTGCTTAAAATACTAAAAACAGTAATTTGCGTTTATTCAGAGGCAGTCAGCGCTATCATGCGGTTTTCTCTGAGCGACTAATGTTTTGCAATTGATCCAACGGCTCATCTCGCCCGTCGTCTTTATCTCTCAGCGTTTACTGAACGATCCTATGCTGCTCTCAATGAGCGGCCTATGGGTCGTTTTGTGGTGGCTGGAACCTCAGTCATTGACGGAGATGGCTGAGCGGGTGCATTGGACCACGCTTGCTGTGTTAACCGGTCTTATGCTGCTCAGCCGATCGTTGGAGCTCAGTGGTTATTTAACGCTCTGGGGACGCCAGTTATTGGCCCGTCTGAAGGGTGAAAGGCGCCTAGCGGTGGGTTTGGTGCTGTTTTCAGGTCTGCTTTCTGCCTTCGTCACCAATGACGTGGCGCTGTTTATTGTCGTGCCACTGACCCTTAGTCTCGCCAGGATGGCAACGCTGCCTATTGCGCGTTTAATTGTGTTTGAAGCGCTGGCGGTCAATGCGGGGTCATCGCTGAGCCCGATTGGGAATCCACAAAACCTTTATCTATGGCAGCTTTCAGACCTACGCTTTGGCGAATTTCTATGGGTAATGCTACCGCTGGGTGTTGGTTTGATGCTGCTGCTCTTGCTCCTTATTCCCTTGGCGTTTCCTAAAGCGTCAATACATTTGGAGTCAGCTTCTATTGCAGCAACAATACGGCACAAAAAGCCACTATGGGCGGCACTAATCGGCTACCCGCTTTTTTTGATTGCAGTGGACATGGGCTGGGTGTTGCCAGCGATGGCCGGCGTAATGCTAGCGATGTTATGGGTGGCCCGGCGAGCGGTGTTCAGCATCGATTGGATGCTGCTGGTAGTGTTCGTATTAATGTTCATCAATTTAAGTGTCATCGGTGAACTAAATGTCGTTCAGCAGGCAATTAATACAATGCGCCAGTGGCCCGGTGGCGATATCAGCGTAGGTGTACTGCTTTCACAAGTTATTTCCAACGTACCGGCAACGCTGTTACTTGCGGAGGAGAGTGAGTGGCAGCCGCTTGCCTGGGGCGTCAGTGTCGGTGGCTTTGGTTTGGCGATAGGCTCGATGGCTAATTTAATTGCCCTGCGCTTGGCTCGTCAGCCTGGCATTTGGACAGAGTTTCACCGTTGGTCTCTGCCTATGTTAGGCCTTGCTTGGTTGTTTGCTGCGTTTTGGAAAAACGCCCTGTTATTGTAGCGACAGGGCGCTACCTCTCGGGATTAACTCCTTGCGAGGAGGGGTTAGTCGATTAGCTCGACGGCAACCGCCGTTGCTTCACCGCCGCCGATGCACAGGCTGGCAATGCCGCGCTTGCCGCCTTTAGTGCGCAGCGCGTGTATCAGCGTGGCAATAATGCGCGAGCCGGTTGAGCCAATCGGGTGGCCCTGGGCGCAGGCACCACCGAAAACATTCACCTTGTCATGGGGCAGGCCTAGATCATCCATCGCCATAAGTGTCACCACGGCAAAGGCTTCGTTGATCTCAAATAGATCTACATCATTAACGCCCCAGCCTAGCTTTTTCATCAGCTTTTCTATCGCACCCACCGGCGCGATAGTGAACTCACTTGGGTGGCGTGAATGGGTAGTGTGGCCGAGCATGCGTGCTAAAGGTTTAATACCGTGCTGATCCGCGGCTTTCTGACTGGCCAAAATCAGCGCCGAGGCACCATCGGAAATCGAGCTGGCGTTGGCAGCGGTAATGGTGCCATCTTTGGCGAAAGCAGGGCGCAACTGGCGGATTTTGTCGAGTTTAGCTTCGAAAGGCTGCTCGTCGTGCTCGACCAGATGTTCACCCTGGCGCGTGGAAACCGTGACGGGGGCCATCTCAGCGTTTAAGTGGCCTGCGTTAGTGGCCGCTATGGCGCGCTCAAGCGAGGCAATGGCAAAATCGTCCAAGCGTTCGCGCGTATAGCCACGCTCTGTGGCGACATCTTGAGCAAACACGCCCATCAGCTTGCCCGTTTCGGCGTCTTCAAGCCCATCCAAAAACATATGGTCTTTAAGCTCGCCGTGTCCCAACCGGTAACCGCCGCGTGCTTTGGTCAGCACGTGCGGGGCGTTAGACATGGACTCCATCCCGCCCGCCAGCAAAATATCTCCGCTGCCTGCTTTGATTAAATCATGGGCAAGCATGGCGGCTTTCATACCAGAGCCACACAGCTTATTGATGGTGGTGGCTCCATTGGCATCGGGAATGCCCGCTTGGCGCATCGCCTGGCGCGCTGGGCCCTGCTTAACGCCTGCTGGTAGTACGCAGCCCATTATGCCTTCGCTTATCAGAGCGGGGTCAATGCGCGCCTCTTCAATGGCTGCTTTGATGGCGATTGCGCCAAGCTCTGGTGCCGACATGCTCGAAAGGCTGCCCATCATGCCGCCCATAGGGGTGCGCTTGGCGGCGAGAAATACAACGTCAGTGGGGCTGCTCATGGTCAATCTCCTTCAGATTTATTGTGATTATCAGGTTGCGTAGTGGGTGATACGTTGACCCGTAGGCGGTGCTGTGGTTTTCTCCAGAGTAACCAAGCAAGCGCTAGTGTAAATAACATGAATGTAATGAATGCATCACCTCGCCGCAAGGAGTTGACGCGCCTTGCCGCCCAGCTCTTCGTTCAAGAGGGCTTTGATCGCACCACCGTGCGTATGCTGGCGCAGGAAATGGGGATTAAGTCTGGTAGCTTGTTTCATCATTTTAAAGACAAGCAGGAAATCCTCGCAGCGGTTATCGAAGAAGGTACTCAAAACGCCTTAGTAATTGCACGTAAAGCACTGGATGAGTGTGCCTCTGACCCTGAAGTGCGCCTGCGCGTTATGGCTCGTGCCCATCTCGAAACGCTTTTTACTGACCGTAATGCTCATGTAGTGGCGCTCTTTGAGTGGCGTCGACTCGATCCTGATGCAAGTGCTCATTTAAGTCATTTGCGCGATGCTTATGAGGCGCTGTGGGTTACTGTCATCGATGATGCTTTAGAAGCAGGGCTGATTCATGGAGACCGCTTTCTGGTCTCGCGCTTCGTGCTCGGGGCACTGAATTGGACCGTACGCTGGTATGATCCTAATGGTCCCCGTTCCCCTGATGAACTCGCTGATGAGCTTGTCGCCATGATTATGCCCCCGCCTGCTTGAACTGCTTGCGCTATACAGCTTCCTACCAACGTCTAACGCTTTAATTCATCAGAGTGCTTGCTCTCTAAGACGATTACTTTTAGCGTTGCTTTTAACTTAAAGTTTCCGTTAACGTCAACGGATAATTTTAGCGACCTAGCCTGCGCCCTACCTGTATTGCTTTGCGCTCATTACTAACAACAATGATCATCTACATTAGAGAGCCATCATGACAGCTACACCACAATCACTGCCCGACTATCAGCACTACCTTGAAAACTTTTCTATCAAGAGCGTTATTGCTCGCCTGGATGACCATCAGGATGGAATGTTGAATGCTTTCGAAGCCTGCTGTGGTCGGCATGTGCGCCAAGGGCGCGGCGATGTGCTAGCGCTAGTTCAAGAGGATACCCAAGGGGCGGTTCACACCCTGACTTATGCTGAGTTGGATGCGCAAAGCGCTAAATTGGCGGGTTGGTTTCAGGCTCAAAGGCTAGGTAAAGGTGATCGCATTGCTTGTATGTTGCCGCGGTCACCACAGCTTTTGATTGCGGTACTCGCCACATGGCGTATTGGCGCGGTTTATCAACCTCTATTTACTGCCTTTGGTCCTGATGCCGTGGACTATCGTTTAGGGCGTGCAGATACCAAGCTGGTGATTACTGATCACGCCAATCGCTATAAGTTTGATGGCTTGAGCCAGTGCCCGCCCGTGCTGGCAATCGGTGGTGCAACCAGCGAACATGCGGATGATCATGATTGGCAAGCTGCATTGACGCATACGTCAATGAGCGATAAACCGCCAAGGCTATCGCCTAAACAACCTTTTCTACAAATGTTTACCTCTGGCACCGTGGGCAAGCCCAAAGGTGTTGCTGTTCCCTTGTCTGGAATGACTGCCTTCGCGATCTATATGGAGCTCGCCATTGACCTGCGTGGTGATGACCGCTTTTGGAATATGGCTGACCCAGGCTGGGCGTATGGCCTTTACTATGCGATCACGGGGCCACTGCTGCTCGGTGTGACGACCCATTTTTGTGAAGCGGGCTTTAGTGCTGAGGGGGCGCTGGCGTTTATGAAGCGCCACCACATTACCAATTTTGCCGCTGCCCCTACCGCTTACCGGCTGATGAAGGCATCAGGCCTGTTTGATGACGCCCATCAAACCTTGGAGCTGCGTGCAGCGAGTTCAGCCGGAGAGCCTTTGAACACTGAAGTGGTCACTTGGGTTGAGAAGTCGCTTGGCTGTCCTGTCATGGACCATTATGGGCAAACTGAAACCGGCATGACGTGCAATAACCACCATGCACTTGATCACCTTAAGCATGTGGGTGCGATGGGCGTCCCAATGCCGGGCTATCGTCTGGCGATTTTGGATGCCGAGTATCATGAGCTGCCTGCGGGTGAGCCTGGGGTGCTTGCCGTGGATATCAAGAATTCACCTGCGCACTTCTTTCAAGGTTACACCTGGCAGGAGAAAAATCCCTTTGTAGAAGGCTATTACCTTACCGGGGATGTTGTGATCCGCAATGAAGATGGCACCTTTCAATTTGCCGGGCGGGACGACGACATTATTACCACCGCAGGTTATCGGGTGGGGCCAACGGATGTTGAGAATAGCGTAATGACACACCCGGCTGTTGCAGAGTCGGCGGCGGTGGGGCAGCCAGACGAGATCCGTGGCGAAGTGATCAAATCCTATGTCGTACTGCGAGAAGGCTATGAGGCAAGTGAAGCACTTGCCGATGAGATCAAGCAGCGAGTGCGTGAGCGGTTATCGACTCACGCTTTCCCACGCGTTATTGAGTTTGTCGATGAGTTACCCAAAACCCCCAGTGGCAAGATTCAGCGCTTTAAATTGCGTGCCCAAGCAGCAGAAGAAGCTAAGGCAGCCAAATAAACATAACGCTTATAGGGAATATGGTTATGCAGGTTAAGGACAGTACTTTTTTAATTACTGGGGCCGCTTCTGGTCTTGGCGCGGCAACGGCAGAGCGTTTGGTGGCTGCGGGCGCTCGGGTCGTTTTATGCGATTTAAATGACAGTGTAAACGCACATGCTCAGCAGTTGGGGGAGCATGCTCAAGCGTGTTTGGCAGACATTACCTCTGCCGAGCAAATGCAGCAGGCGGTCGATACCGCGGTAGCGCTGGGTGGCAAGGGCGGTCTCTCAGGTGTGGTTCATTGTGCGGGCGTCGTTAGCGTAGCCAAGTTGGTTGATCGTGAGGGAAAGCCGGCTGATCTAGATAGCTACATTAAAACCATCAACATCAACCTGGTGGGTACCTTTAACGTAATGCGCCTCGCCGCGGCGGCGATGGCTAAAAATACGCCTAATGAGAGCGGGGAGCGCGGGGTGATTATTAACACTGCTTCTATTGCGGCTTTTGATGGTCAGGTAGGGCAGTGTGCTTATAGCGCCTCTAAAGCGGGCGTTGTGGGTATGAGCTTGCCAGCGGCGCGCGAGTTATCGCGTCATGCCATTCGAGTTATGGCAATTGCCCCAGGCGTTTTTGAAACACCAATGATGAGCGAGATACCCGATGAGGCTGCCCAGGCGCTAGCGGCAGCGGTGCCATTTCCCAAGCGGTTGGGTAAGCCGGATGAGTTTGCTCAATTAGCCGAGCAAATTATTACCAACCCAATGCTGAATGGCGAACTCATTCGCTTAGATGGCGGCATACGCATGCAGTAACGCTTCAGCTATATAGAATCACATTGAGACGGCTCGTCAGCTTTTGGCTGGCGAGTTTTTTATTGCTGGCATTAGAGGTTTGCAGCATTAGCTACCAAAGTTGTAGAGCGTTTTAGCGCTAAATTCAAACGCTCGCTTGACTCTGTTGAGCGCTCGCGCTAGTTTTCAAACATGTGTTTGAAAGCCGCTTTCTGTTTTGAAAATATAATTCGGCTTTTGATCCCCCGGTTGTAGGAGAGTGTTTTAGGAGAAGTGCGATGCCCACTTATCAGGCCCCTATTCGTGATATGCGTTTCGTTATGGACGAAATGCTTGATTATCCTGCTCACTACGCGCGCTTGCCGGGTGGTGACGAGGCATCGCCCGATGTCGTCAGCGCTATTTTAGAGGAAGGTGCGCGTTTTGCTCGCGAAGTACTGCTGCCGATTAATCAAAGCGGCGATGCAGAAGGGTGCTTGTTAGAAGGGGGCGAAGTAAAAGCGCCAAATGGTTTTAAAGAAGCCTATCAGCAATATGTAGAAGGCGGCTGGCCGAGCTTGGCCGCCGATCCTGAGCATGGCGGGCAGGGGCTGCCGCATTCGTTAGCCATGCTGCTTTCGGAGATGATTTGCGCAACCAACTTGGCATGGGGCATGTACCCAGGGCTTTCCCATGGCGCGGCGGATGCACTGCGCCATCACGGTACCGATGAGCAGAAGGCTACATACCTCACCAAATTGGTGGAGGGCGTATGGACCGGCACGATGTGTTTAACCGAATCGCATTGCGGTACCGATCTCGGCTTGATCAAAACGCGGGCGGTGCCCACTGAAGGCGATGCTTACGCGATTACCGGTACCAAGATATTTATCTCTGCTGGCGAGCATAATCTGGCTGAGAATATCGTCCATTTAGTGCTAGCAAAACTGCCTGATGCACCCGAAGGCTCGAAAGGTATCTCGCTATTTGTGGTGCCTAAGTTTATGCCTGATGCCGAAGGCAATCCTGGCGAGCGCAATGGTGTTAGCTGTGGCTCTTTAGAGCATAAAATGGGTATTCACGGTAACGCTACCTGTGTGATGAACTTCGATGGCGCAACCGGCTATCTGGTGGGCGCCCCGAATAAAGGCTTGGCGTGTATGTTCACCATGATGAACGCTGCGCGTCTTGGAGTAGGTATTCAGGGGCTGGGTTTGATTGAAGCCAGCTTCCAGAATTCGTTGAGCTATGCCCGTGATCGCCTGCAAATGCGAGGTTTGTCAGGCAAGCAGGCGCCTGAGAAGCCCGCTGATCCAATTATCGTCCATCCCGATGTTCGACGCATGCTGCTGACTCAGAAAGCCTTCGCCGAAGGCGGGCGTATGCTAGTGCTATACACCGCTCAAATGCTGGATGTTGTAGAGCATGGTCAGCCAGGTGAAGAGCGAGAGCGTGCCGACACGCTTTTGGGATTGCTAACCCCGATTGTAAAAGCGTTCTTGACCGAAGTCGGTTTTGAAAGCACCAATGAGGGTGTTCAGACTTATGGCGGCCATGGCTTTATTAAAGAGTGGGGCATGGAGCAACTGGTACGCGATGCGCGTATTACTCGCTTGTATGAAGGCACTACCGGTATTCAGGCGCTCGACCTACTGGGTCGTAAAGTCCTTATGAGTCAGGGTGAGTCGTTGAAAGTGTTCACCAAGGAGATTCACCAGTTCTGCAAGGCTGAATCAGAGAATCCGGCGCTTAAAGAGTTTATCGGGCCTCTGGCAAAGCTGAACACAGAGTGGGGTGAGCTAACCATGGGCATAGGTATGAAAGCGATGCAGGACCGCGAAGAGGTAGGCGCGGCAAGCGTCGATTACCTTATGTACTCCGGCTACGTCACGCTGGCGTACCTATTTGCTCGTGCGGCCAAGCAGGCATCTGGTTCTTTAGAGGGCGAAGATAAAGCCTTCTATGCTGCTAAATTGAATACTGCTCGCTTCTATTATCAGCGGCTATTACCGCGCACAAAGGCGCATGCGCAAATGATTCAGTCGGGCGCTTCCAGCCTGATGGCCATCTCCAGCGAAGACTTTGGCTTGGGCTTTGAGATTTAATTAACGGCTAAGACGTTAAAGGAGCACTTTCTGGTCAGTCGTTCTGATCGGTGGTTTGCGGCAGAAGGTTTTCCTTCTGCCGCTTTTTTTATACGCAATAACTTCTTTTACTTGCTATCTTGATAGTGAGGCCTTAAAGTACGCATCCGCTGCCGGGGACGCCAAGCGTTACCAGCGGTGAATAAGGTGTAAAAGCCTTGGTTTGTCAGGAGGTTAGCACATGTTTTGTCGCTCGCTTCACCCGCTAAATACAGCGGTTGACAACCACCAGGAAATGCGTAGAATACGCCTTCCTCGCTGCGGCAAGCCAGTTCAACGGTTCGCCAGTCAAACACAGCGAAACCGCTCTTTAACAATTTGATCAGGTAATTCATGTGGGCGCTTGCTGACGTTGGTGACAAATCACCAAATATCAAGGCAAGCGGTCATGACAATGTAAAT